>NZ_RZTJ01000016.1:130057-136614 GCF_003997065.1 Mesorhizobium sp. M6A.T.Ce.TU.016.01.1.1
CGTAGCGCTTGTATTCGCCAAAATACTTGGTGATCGCCGCCGTCAACGACGTCTTGCCATGATCGACGTGGCCAATCGTGCCAATGTTCACATGAGGCTTTGTACGCTCGAATTTACCTTTTGCCATAGTCTCTTTCCTTGGACGGCCTGGACCTTCAGTTCAGTCGAATGCGGGGCGATTAGCGACTACGGCCGAAAAACACAAGTGCCTTGTGGCCGAACGCATTTTCACTCGATCCCGAACCCATGATCCGATTTCAGGGATGTGACGCCGATATGGGAATGAGGCGATGCAAATGTAAGACGAACACCACCGCGGCCAGTCGCGACACAAACTCTTAATGAAAACGGGGGCAAGATAACGCCCGGGCACCTTGCGGCGCGGGCAAACGGGGCACCATGCGGATAGCCGACATCACGGCAGGAAAAAACCTGCAACGTCTTATCTATCTCGCCGTCTGCGGCTTGATCTTTGCCTATCTCTGCATGCTTGTCATTGCGGTATTGATTGGCGATTGGCTGTTCGACGCGAACGGACAGCCAATCGCAACCGATTTCCTGGCATTTTGGGGCGCTGGCAAGTTTGTTCTGCAAGGCCACGCAGCCGATGCCTATAACTTGGAAATACACAAGAGCATCTCGTCCGCTGAAAGCGGCGCCGTTTTCAATGGCTATTATTCCTGGCAATATCCTCCAACTTTCCTGCTGGTGACCGCAGCGTTGGCGCTGGTGTCTTATCCCGCCGCGTTGGTTTCATGGATGGCATTCGGGATAACGTTCTATGCCTTTGCCATACGGCTGATCGGGGAGACACGCCTTGCGGTTCTGGCAGCCATGGCCTGGCCTCCCGTGCTTTGGAACACAGCGGTCGGGCAAAACGGCTTCGTCACCGCCGCCCTGCTTGGCGCAGCTATCGCATCGATTGAGAAACGCCCGGCGCTCGCCGGCCTCTTCTTCGGCCTGCTTACCTACAAGCCGCAGTTCGGTCTGATCATACCCGTTGCCCTCATCGCTGGAGGCTATTGGCGGGTCATCGGATGGACCACCATTTCCGCCACCGCAATGGCCGTGCTTTCCATCGCCGTTTTCGGCACGCAGATCTGGTCCGACTTCTTTGACACCGCCGCCAAGATAAACGGGATGATCCTCGTCGACGGCAAGGCCGATTTTTCAAAGCTCCAAAGCCTCTACGGCTTTGTCCGCGCGCTTGGCGGAAGCCTGACGGCCGCATGGGTCGCGCAGGGTTTTCTCATCGCAGCCCTGAGCGCCGGCATCATCTGGATATGGCTTCAAAAAGGAGCTTTCCATGTCAAGGCAGCAGCTCTCGCGACGGCGACGATCCTCGGCTCGCCATACGCGTTCATCTACGATTTCGTAGCCCTCGCCGTTCCGCTGGTGTTTCTGGGGAAAACAGGCTTTTCGGCGAAAGAGAGCGCCGTCGTGATCGCTGCAGGCATTCTGGTCGGCTGCGGTCCCTCGCAATACGCTCCCACCGCGTTCTTCTCGGCGCTGCTCGTGCTCAGCCTGGTGATCGGCCGTGCATTGCAGGTCTATGCCGTCCCGATACGTCCGGCGGTTTCGCGGCCCGGAATGGCCCGCGCGAACTGAAGCAAGTCCTGCTCCCTTGCCCGTTGGCGCCCATTGCCGCCATTGACCAGGTCTGATTTCCTGTTCCAATGCATTTCATTCCGATCGCCATCCGCGGCCCGCTGTTCATGATCCTCTCGACCGGGTCCTATGTCGTCAACGACACGATGATGAAGCTGGCGACGGTGGGGCTGCCACCCTATGAGGTGCTGTTTCTGCGCGGGACGGCGGCGACGCTGTGGGGCATCCCGTTGCTGTTTGCGCTGGGCTACGCCAAGCAGATCCCGCTGATCCTCGAAAGAAGAGTGTTGCGGAGAAACCTGTTCGAGCTGGCGGCAATCCTTTGCTACGTGGTGGCGCTCGCCAACATGCAGATCGCCGATTCGACCGCCTTGGGGCAGATCACTCCTCTGCTTATGCTGATTGGCTCCTCTGTCCTGTTCCGCGAACGGATCGGAGGGTTGCGCATGGCGCTGATCGGGCTCGGCTTCATCGGAGCGGTGATGGTGGCGCAGCCGACCATGCAGGGTATCTCGGTCTACGCTTTGCTGGCGCTCGGCAATGCGGCATTCGCCGCCGCGCGCGATCTCGCCGGGCGGCGGGTCGCCGCCGATGTGCCTGGAATGATCGTGGCTATTTCCGCGGTGGTGGTGGTGCTGGTCGGCTCAGGCGTCGCGCATTTGGTGTCGGAGCGTTGGGTAATGCCCGAGACGCATCATCTGCTGTTGATGGCCGGGGCCGGATTGTTCCTGATCTTCGGCCACTTCTTCATCTTCATGGCCTATCGCGTCGGGCCAACCGGCGTGGTGGCGCCGTTCTACTACTGCTTCACGGTTTGGGCGGTCATTTCGGGTCTGGTGGTGTTCCAGCAATTCCCGAACGCGCTGGCGATCAGCGGCATTCTTCTGGTGGTGGCCAGCGGGCTGACCATCGTGTCGCTCGACGAGCGCAGGCGCCGGCTGACCGTGGTCGCTTAGTTCAAGCTGGTCACCGCTAAAATGGAGAAGCCCGTGACAAGCCAGGAGAATGCCGGCAACCGCATGCTTGCCGGAAAGTGCATGTGCGGCGCCGTGCAATACGCGGTGGCCGACGAGTTCATCTACGCTGCGAATTGCCACTGCTCGAATTGCCGGCGCACCACCGGTTCCGCCTTCAAGCCGTTTGCCGGCATCGAGCGTGAGAGGCTGAGCCTGACCAAAGGCGAGGACAATCTCCTGATCTTCGGCGAGGAGACCGTCCATGACACCCATTGCAAGACCTGCGGCTCATTGCTCTATTCGGTCGTCCGCGACGGCGCTTTCGTGCACGTCGCCATGGGAACCCTCGTCGACGAGCCGGCTATCCGCCCGACGCATCACATCTTTGTCGGCTCCAAGGCGAAGTGGTTTGCAATCACCGACGACCTGCCCCAATTCGAAGAGCATGTGGTGAACGCCGAAGGTGCTGACGGATAACCGGCACAGACCGGCAGCTAGAGAATTATCCTCGGCTCGATAAGCGAGCGCTTGGACATGAAGCGAAAGAGATTGCGCGGTGTTCGGGGGTAGATGATCCGGCCATCGCGCAAGGCTCCCGGATCGCCGAAAACATGCAGCGTCGAGGGATCATCGGCATCGCCTTCAGGAATGCCTCCCCATTTTTGCGGATCGTAGTAGTCGACGAGAAATCCATAGTCGTAGCGGCAAAACCGCATCGCCTTGGCCAACGCCGCCGGCGACAGGTCCGAAGGGCTGATTTTCCTGCCGCCGACCTGCAGCCGTGGCAGGTCGAATACCCGTCCGCTTACAGAGGATAGAAACGCTTCCACTCTGTCCATCTGCTCGAATTTGAAGACATGTTCGAAGAGGAACAGGCTGCAGCCGGTAAAATAGCGCGGCGACGCCACGTGGAACTGGATCTCCCAGGAGCAGGCGCAGTATTTCTCGATGTTGAAAATGAAGGTATCGAAGTCCGGATCGACCGGAATGCCGAGCCTTTCAAGCTTCTCCTTATCCACGTCCGGTCTGGTCAGAACCCCAGTGTCGGAGATCCTGCTGGAATAGGCGGAGAGAAGCCGCTCCAGGGGATCGCGGACGATCGTGAACCGGCCCTTGTGTCCGTCATATGTGGGAAAGAAAGGGTCGACGTAGTTTGTCGCCAAATGGCCGTGAACGTCATTGTCGGGGTCGAACCCGGAGAGCGAGCCTTCCTTTCCGTCGAGCGCCATAAGCGCATATTTGACGCTGCTGCTGCCACTCTTCGGGATGGGATAATAGGTGATCGCGAGTTCTTTTATTTCAATCGCCATTGCCGACTGCGCCCGACATCGCCCATCCCGCCCAAATCCGTGCCGGAAATTCCCTATCAGAGTTGCCCGCTTGCCTCTAGCCAGGGACAAGCGGGCCGCAGCCCGGTATCCTGCCCCAGGCGACAAGTGCAAAAGCGCCGAACGTTAGAAACGCTCAACCAAATTATCGTTTCGTTTTCGCATTCTCTGTCAAAGAAACTATAGTGATCGCGTTTGCCAGATTTGTTGCGGGGATTTTCTGTGGCATTGCCGCCGGACTGGATGCCCAACGTTCCGATGAAGCGGGTCATTTGCCATTGGACGGCAGGCTCGCATTCGGCAGGCGAGACCGACAAGGACGCCTATCATATCCTGGTCGAGGGAAATGGCGGCCTCGTCAGGGGCCGGCCTTCCATCATGCTCAATTCCGGCAGGGTGAAATCGGGATACGCAGCTCACACCCTCAACTGCAACAGCGGCTCGATCGGGGTTTCTCTCTGCTGCATGGCCGGGGCGGAGGAAAGACCATTCAATGCCGGCCAATACCCGATGACGAGGACGCAGTGGGATGCGCTGATCGTTGTCGTCGCCGCGCTTTGCAAATACTATCGCATCAAGGTCACGCCCAAAACGATTCTTTCGCACGCCGAGGTCGAGCGCAATCTCGGCATCGAGCAACGCGGAAAATGGGATGTTAGCCGCCTGCCCTTTGACCCGACGGTCGTCGGCGCCAGGGCCTGCGGCGACCGGCTGCGCCAGCAGGTCATGGTGGCGATGGGGTCGATGCCCGATCTGCCTGTCAGAAGCGGCCGTGACGCAACTCTCGAGACTGCTTTCAGACGTCTGCTCGATGAATTGTGGCCAATCCTGGCCAGAGGGCTCGAAGCTGGCTTCAACACGCTGGTCCGCGAAATTCTCAAACGGATCAGATAGAGCGTTCCTCGCCGCACTGTAGCACCGGGTAAATTGGACGAGAAGTCGCGGCTTCCCAGAGCGGAAAGCCGCGATATCGGATGGACCGAAAGCGGCCGGCCAGAACACGTCAGGCGGCCCGCCGAGGCCGCCTTGCCTGTCGGCCTTTAATCTCTAAAGAGCCCGGTTCCCGGTGAACTGGTGATAGGCCCACAGAACGACCACCGATCCCAGCACGGCGACGATCAGGCTGTAGATGTTGAGGCCGGTAACGCCTGACGCGCCAAAGGCGCTGAAGATCAGGCCGCCGACAACAGCGCCGACGATCCCGAGTATGATATCAAGAACAAGGCCCTGCCCGCTCTTGTTGACGATCTTGCTGCCTATAAAGCCGGCTATGACGCCAAGGATGATCCAGCTTAATATTGACATTTTCCTCTCCATTCCCCGCAGCCGATTACTTCCACATTATTAAGCAAAGCTCAAGCCAACTTGAAATTCATGATTACGGAAAGCTCAACCAGCTTGAAATTCGACCCGAATGGGTCATTGTGGAGATGGGACGGGCAACATTGACATGGAGATCCACAATGGGACTGTTTGACAATGCCGTTCCCGGCGGTAACGTCGCCAAGCCGCTGATGATCGCGCTCGGTGCGCTGCTGGTTGGAAAAATGCTGAGCGGTGGAAGTTCCGCCCAGACTGATCCGGCCCAAAGCCCCGCCCCCGTGCCGCCTGATACAACCGCATCCGCCGACGGTGGCTTGCTCGGCGGACTGGGCGGCCTGCTCGATAAGCTGAAAGACGCCGGCCACGGCAATGCCGCCGATTCGTGGGTCGGCACCGGGCAGAACCAGCCCATCCAGGCCAACGATCTGGGCAATGCGTTGGGCCCGCAGGTCATTCGCGAGATCGCGCAAAGGACAGGGCTGAACGAGCAGGACTTGCTCAAGCAATTGTCCGCGGCTTTGCCGGGTCTCGTCGACCAGATGACGCCGAACGGGCAAGTGCCGCAGCAAAATCAACTCGCGTCGATATTGAACAGGTTCACCAGTTAGGCAGGCAGCTCACCGCGCATCCGTTGGACGCGCTACGAAGCTTCAACACGTCGAATTTTTGATTTGCGGATGATCCCGTTCGCAGGCGCGTTTCAACTTGCGCTGAGCATGGATTCGGGATGATGCGCGAGGCCCGACGGAGCAGCGAATGGAAATCTGGAGCGGGTAGCGGGAATCGAACCCGCATATTCAGCTTGGAAGGCTGCTGCTCTACCACTGAGCTATACCCGCGCCTTTCGTTTAAGCATCGAACTTACCCGAAAACCGCCATACACTTTTCGGTTCGATGCTTCCGCGTTTCAGGGCTTCCGGGCCGGCAGTGGTGGAGAGGGTTGGATTTGAACCAACGTAGGCATAGCCAACGGATTTACAGTCCGTCCCCTTTAACCACTCGGGCACCTCTCCAGTCTGCCGCCGGAGCCATGCAACGAGGCATCGACGCGTCGCAACCGCCGTAGCAGCCCTTCGCGAAGCGCCTTATGGCGGCAGCGCCCAAAACTGTCAACCGCAACATCCCGGCAAAACGCGCTGAATTTGATACTCGTCCGACAAGTAGGTTCCGCGGCTGTATCCATTGCCGGGCGACACGGCTATAGAACCGGCCATGAGCAACGACAACAAGCCCAAGACCCCAAAAGACACCCATTACGCCAAGCTGCGCCGTGCGCATCGAGACGAGAAGAGCGGCGGGGCGCCGGCGTTCAGGCCGCGCCCGCCGGGGCCGCCGGGGGAGA
>NZ_RZTJ01000165.1:0-345 GCF_003997065.1 Mesorhizobium sp. M6A.T.Ce.TU.016.01.1.1
TCGAGGAAACGGTGAGGATGTTCGCGCAGGTCGACCATCCGGGCCTCGGCCTGCTGATGGATCCGACCAACTACTTCGAAAGCCACAACATCGACCAGATGGACAAGGTGCTGAACCAGGTGTTCGACACGCTGGCCGACAAGGTCAAGATCGCGCATGCCAAGGATGTCGCACGAGCCGGCGACGACAAGAGCGAGAAGCATGCGGACATCGGCGATGACGACGCGCTGGCCTCGCACACCTTCCGCGGCGTTGGCGAGATGGTCCTCAACGCGCCGGGCACCGGCTCGCTGAACTACGACCTCTATCTGCAGCGCCTGTCGCAGAAGAACCCGAACATCCCGG
>NZ_RZTJ01000166.1:0-274 GCF_003997065.1 Mesorhizobium sp. M6A.T.Ce.TU.016.01.1.1
GTTCTTTACCGTCAGATGCGGATAGAGCGCATAGGTCTGGAACACCATGGCGATGCCGCGCTTGGCCGGCGGCGTGGCCGAGACGTCCGCGCCATCGATGACGACGCGGCCCGAGGTCGAATCCTCCAGTCCGGCAATGACCCTGAGCAAGGTCGACTTGCCGCAGCCGGACGGCCCGACGAAGACAACGAACTCGCCGTCGTTCACTTCGAGGTTGATGCCCTTCAGCACCTCGACCGGCCCAAAGGCCTTCTTCACGTTCTCGATGTTCAGC
>NZ_RZTJ01000167.1:0-402 GCF_003997065.1 Mesorhizobium sp. M6A.T.Ce.TU.016.01.1.1
GGCCTTGAGGGCGTCGGCCGAGCGGCGCATGCCGCGCTTGGACGGAGAGGTTTTACGTTTCGGAACGGCCATGGATATGCTCCACTACATGGTCAAAAGCCCCGCCCGCCCTCGTGAAAGGGCCATGTCGGGGCCTAAATCTGAGAAAGTCGGGTGCCTATACACGCCCTGTGCCGTTTTGGCCAGCACTGGCGCGAATTTTTTTGGATCGGCTAGCGGAGACAACCGACATAGGCCCCCGAGCGGCCGGCTCGCCGCTCGATCAGATTGGCAAGCCGCCTCAGGCCAGGCCCGGGCTTGGCCGGATTGCGGGCGATCGGATTTGGCAAAGAGACCGCAAGCAGGGCGGCCTGCCGTCGCGACAGCTGTTTTGCCGAGACGCCGAAATGGTGCTGTGCCGCG
>NZ_RZTJ01000168.1:0-400 GCF_003997065.1 Mesorhizobium sp. M6A.T.Ce.TU.016.01.1.1
GCCATGGACCGGGCCAGTTGCGGCCGCGTTTCGGCGGCCTGGCGATATGCGCATGCCCATGCTGGTCGCGCATCACAGTCTCCGTATCGCGTTTCCCAGGCGATAGATGTGAGCTTCCACTGGAGAACGCAATCCCCACTCCTTGTGCGCACTCAGTCGTCACGGGCGGAACGGCGAAACGGCTGCCTGTCAGGCGAAGACGCCCACCGGGCACGACTGGTCGGCTCTTCGTAACGCTTTTCATGCTGTCTTCTGTCACGCCATTGAAACGTTGCGATCCGCATGACATCGCCAAAGATGCTCAGCAACTGGATCATGGTCAGTCTCCTTTGATGCGATTAGACGGCCGCTGGCCTTCGCCTTCAAACGAGTATAATTTCCACTTCGGATAATCCTGGGT
>NZ_RZTJ01000169.1:0-400 GCF_003997065.1 Mesorhizobium sp. M6A.T.Ce.TU.016.01.1.1
CCCCAGCCGCTCGCCGGCGGATACGTATAAACGCGGCGCGGCATGCCTTGCAGACCGAGAATATGCATGGGGAAGAAGGTAAGATTGAACCCGAGGAAGACCAGCCAGAAATTCCAGCGGCCGAGCCTCTCGGACAGCATGCGTCCGGTGATCTTGGGAAACCAGTAATAAACGGCGCCGAGCAGGGGGAAGACGGCGCCCCCGACCAGCACATAATGGAAATGGGCAACCACGAAATAGGTGTCGTGCACCTGCAGGTCGAGCGGCACCGAGGCGACCATGACGCCGGTCAGGCCGCCGATCACAAAGGTGAAGATGAAGCCGAGAACGAAAAGCATGGGCGTGGCGAAGATCGGCCGGCCGCCCCAGATCGTCGCAATCCAGCAGAAGATCTGAACGC
>NZ_RZTJ01000170.1:0-398 GCF_003997065.1 Mesorhizobium sp. M6A.T.Ce.TU.016.01.1.1
CATCCAGAGTCATGCGCCCCTCATCGGGCGCCACGACACCTGCCATGACCTTGATCAGCGTCGATTTGCCGGCGCCGTTTTCACCGAGAATGGCGTGAATGCTGCCGGCTTCGACAACAAGCTCGGCCTTCTCCAGCGCGCGTACACCGCCATAGCGCTTGGATATGCCTTCCATACGAAAGAGCGGAGCCGCACCGTCCATCGGCCCTCCCAGGGCGATTGTGGAATTGAGACAAACGCCGCGGCTCAAGCCGCGGCGCCAGGTGACAGCCAGCGATGATTTACTGGTTTTCCTTGGTCTGACCCATGATTTCCTGGGCGCTGAAATTGATGCCGCAGGTCGGGAAGGAATTGCCGACGAAGAAATTGTCGGATTCCTTGGGGAAGTAATCCGTGCC
>NZ_RZTJ01000171.1:0-398 GCF_003997065.1 Mesorhizobium sp. M6A.T.Ce.TU.016.01.1.1
CCTGTTGCCGCCACCCTGGCCGTCCTGGTCACCAAAGCCACGGAATTCCTTGAAGAGGCGGCGCAGCTGTGGATTGTTGGGCAGGTTGTTCATGCCATCCTGGTCGTCGGACGGGTCGGAGCCATCATCGGCGGCCGGGCTGATCTTGGCCTTGACCTTGACGCTGACAACAGCGGGAGAAACCCGCTCGACGACATCGGCGAAGCCCGGTACCTGCGGCGCCTCGACGCGCACGGCATCGGCCAGAACAGGGCTGGTTCCGCTGGTCAGCGCACCGACGCCGATCGCACCGGCCACGGCTACAGACGCGACGGCAGCCATGAGACGCTTGCGGGCGACGGAATATGAACGGGGGGCAATATTCATGGATCTCGTATCCTCTTTCCAAATGGACGCTG
>NZ_RZTJ01000017.1:0-129926 GCF_003997065.1 Mesorhizobium sp. M6A.T.Ce.TU.016.01.1.1
GTTCATGATCACATCATCATCGGCAAGAAGGGTCATGCCAGCATGAAGGGCCTGCTGCTGATCTGACACCCGATTTGAAATATGCATCGGCTTCTCGTCGGAAGCGTCCGGCGCTGGCTTCACCATGTTCGCGCCTGCCATGATGGCGAACCAGCGGAAGAGCTCGCCAGCCCGCGACTCGACAGCTCGACCTAGGCGGCGCCCGATAACCTCGGCAATCCGCTTGAAGAGAACGCTTCCATCAGAAACCGACCGCCGACGCGCCATAGCTGCACGCTTCCCGCCAGCCATCTTGAATCGGAAGACATTTCGATCAATCGGCCCTGCCGATTTCGGTCGCTTGATGCGCCACATTCCTCCATTGCCCATTTTCATGAACGTATACGCGAAGGTGCCGGGCTCTCTTCACTACGGAAGATCCCCCGCTTGTTCTGTACGCATTGTGATAACGTCCAACGACAACGGCGACATTGCAGTAGATCATCGCTTTGTTTTCGTCGATGACGAAGGTGGAAAACAGCGCGCGTTCACCCCTACGGCCTGCGATGAATTGCGATTTGTTGCGAGCGCCACCAGAGCTTTCGACATGAGAATAGTCGTCGGCAGTGATCTCTTCCAGAAACCCCACGTCGTTGCGAAGCAATGCGTCGATGCGCATGGAATCTAGCTCGAGGACTTCCTTCTTGGCTACCTCGCTGTTCACGCATTGCTGACTCACTGGCTGGGCGACCGCGAGCGATATTGGCAGGCAGAGCGAAGCGATGGCCGCTAAGGCACGAAGGTTCCGGGCCAATTGACATCTCCCTCTTATGTTTGGCGAGGTTCATGGGACTGTTGCGGGAACTCCACCCCGGCCACCGGCAGCCGATGCGCGTGAGCATTCGGGCGCGGCCAGGCTCCCGAGCGGGACCGAAAGAACCTGCCCATCGGGGTCGCCACGTCGCCCGTTCGTCAGGAACCACAGGTTGCCGTCGTTTCCCTCGAGTACATGACGAACACGCCCAAACTCGCCGGCGTAGTGTGCCGTTGCTTCGGGATTGCCCGCGGCGTCGATTGTCACCGACCACAGCCGCTGCCCTGTCAGACCTGCAACGAAGAAGGTGCCGTCAACGTAGGCAAGCCCGCTTGGACCCATTTCCTGCGTATGCCACTGCATGACAGGGTCTATGTAAGCGGGGTTGCCTCCCCTGCCTTCGATGACCGGCCACCCGTAATTTCCCCCCGGCTCAACGCGGTTGAGTTCGTCCCATCCATCATCCCCAAAATCGGTCGCCCACAGCTGTCCCCTGTCATCCCACGCCAGTCCTTGAGAATTGCGGTGTCCAAGGGAGTAGACGAGAGAGCCTCTCACAGGGTTATCCGTTGGGACGCCGCCGGTAGGCGTCATGCGGAGGATCTTGCCAGCAAGTGAGTTTGGATCCTGCGAGAGGTTGGGATTTCTCGTCTCGCCCACCGTTGCATAGAGCATCCCGTCAGGACCAAACTCGATGCGCCCGCCGTTGTGACCGCGCCCTCCTGGCAATCCGTCAAGGACGGGTTGCACTTCACCGAGCGCGCCTTCGCTGTACGCCATCCGCACGATGCGATTGCCCGAAATCGTGCTGTGGTAAGCGTAGAGCCAGACGTTCGCGCTCTCTGTGAGCACCGCAAGTCCAAGCATCCCGCCATCGCCTCGGGCTACGACGTCGGGCACGGTGCCGACTGATCGTAGCGTTTCGCCAGGCCGAAACGCCACGATCTCCCCAGTACCACGCTGACTGACGAGCACCTCGCTGCCGACGCGCACGGCGGACCAGGGTATATTGAGCCCCGAAGCAATCTCGACGGGGGTGGCCGCGGGCATTACGCACGATGTCGGCGAGCCCACTGAGCGAGACGACTGGGCGTGAACACCGGAGGAGATCAGCAGCGATATGGAGCCGAGCATGGTGAATGCGAGAGCGATCATCGAGGCCCGAACCACTGCGATTTCTACACCGCGCCCGTCCGTTCCCGGCACCTCATCGAGCATGTGGCCAGCACTGGCTCTTCGATCGAAATCTCGACTCTCCATAGACGCTCTCCATTGAATGGCTGTAGGCCGACCGCGCGCCAATCACATCACGTCGCCGTCTCCAGGCGGGACGAAGTTGTTCCAGCCTTGCGCTCCCGGAGCGCATCCAAGCTCCAGACACCCGGCCCGGCGGCGGAAATGTAGAGAAACAGGAAGCAATACAGCATCGCTGCTTCGCCGTGGTTGAGTACCGGGAAGAAACCATTCGAACTGTGCACGATGAAGTATGCGAAGGCCATGGATCCTGAAAGCAGGAAGGCAACCGGGCGGGCGAAGAGGCCAAATACCAATAGAAGGCCGCCAACCACTTCGAGAACTCCGGCCGTGAGCAGCAACGGGTTGAGAGGATATTCAAAGGGTGCAGGCCAGCTGAAAAGCTTCATGGTGCCATGGGTGAAGAATGATCCTGCTGCAAAAATGCGCAAGACACTCAGAATATGAGGTGCAAAGTTTCGGATATAGGGTATCTGCAGAGCGGGCATATTTGCCTCCAAGGTAACTAGACGGATTGCGAGTTGGGTTAAAGCAAGTGCTCAACGGCTCTCCTTCGTCAGAGCACGTCGTCTATGCGTATCGGCAGTTTTCGTATGCGTTTGCCTGTTGCGTGATAGATGGCATTAGCGATTGCAGGCGCTGTTCCGAGCATCACCAACTCGCCCATTCCTTTCACACCGACCGAGTTGATCCTAGGATCAGGCTTATCTATCAGCCCGACATCCACCTCACCGATATCGGCGTTCACCGCCATCACGTAGTCGGCGAGATCGTCATTGAGGTAACCGGCAAAGCGCGGATCGACTTCCGACTCTTCCCGAAGCGCTGTGCTGAACCCCCAGACGACACCGCCGTACATCTGGCCCTTCGCGGTCCTCGGGCTTACGACCCGCCCCACGTCCGCGATGCTGACCGCGCGCGGCATGCGGATCCGCCGGGTCGTCGCGTCGATGTGAATCTCCACGAACTGCGCGATATAGCTCATGGACGTGAAGCCGGGGTAATCGGGCCCTGCGCCTGCACGGCCGCCGGTGCGGTAGGCCTCGATGGCCGACGCGTCTTGACCTGGCGCCAGCTCTGAAACCTTGACCTCGATATAGGGGCGCTTCAGGCGCGCGAGCTGTTGGTGCAAATTGCCGGCTGGCGGATTGGCCCCGGCAAGTTCGGCAAACCTGGCGCGTAGAGCCTCCACCGCCTTTGCGGCCGTCGGGACACAGCTGGCCGTCCCGCGCTCGCCGACCGTGGCGAGTTGTGGGCCCAACGTAGTGTCGCCGAGCAGGACCTCCAGACGATCGGGGTTGATGTCGAGCCCCTGGATGATGACGTTAGCGATCGCAGTCAGTATTCCTTGGCCCATCTCGTGTCCGGAGTTGATCATGCGTGTTGTGCCATCGGCCCTGACCCTGAGTGTTGCCTCGCTCGCAGACATCGACGCACCGAAGACGCCGCACGCCACTCCAAGGCCGACCAACGTCCCGTCGGCCAGTCGCATAGAGCCTGGTTCAGGAAGACGCCTGCTCCAGCCGAAGCGGCTGGCCCCCTCTCTCAGGCAGTCGTTCAGAAAATGCGGCGATAGAGGTTGGCCAGCGATGATGTCGTTCTTAGCCTCGTGTTCAAGACGAAGCTCAACGGGGTCCTTGCCAAGCTTGTAGGCCATTTCATCGATCACGCTTTCCAATGCAAAGCCGGCCGGAAAGGGATGCGTGCCCCTTGTGTGACGCGGCATCTGACGATCGATGTGGATGTCGCCTGCAGTCGCCCGAAAGTTCTCGATCGCATACAAGCGGGCGATATCTTCGTGGTAGCCGGTCGAGCGAAAGCCGCCATCCGGAATGTTTTCTTGCACCACGTCGTAAATGATGGCCTGCAGACGTCCTTCCGCGTTGGCAGCAAGACGGATGCTGTGGACACTGCGCGGCCGATAGTTGGCTATATGAAAGAGTTGCCCGCGAGGCGTCACCAGCTTTACCGGGCGCCGTATCAACCGTGCCGCGTGTGCGACCAGGAACGTCTGTATTTTTGGAGGAGATTTTTGCCCGAACCCACCACCGACTTGTTCTGATTTCACTGCGATCTGATCGGGTGAAAGCTCAAATGCTTTCATTAGCGCCGCCTTGACGGCGTCAAGATTTTGACATCCCTCGTATACCGTCAGTCGTCCATCAGTCCATTCCGCAACGGTGCCAAACAACTCCATGGCATTGTGATGTTGGGTTGGCGTCTCGAAGATGCCCTCGACGATTGTCGCTGCGTTTTGGAATGCCCGATCGACGTCGCCTGCGTTGAATCCCTCGGCATCTAGGCGTTGCGCACCAGGGCTTGTCATCAACGGAATATAGGGCGCCGTCTCGTAAACCGCCGTCACCGCTTCGGCGCCTTCGATCGCCGCTTCGACGGTCTCGGCAACTACCAGCGCAATGGGCTGGCCCCGATACGATATCTCTGCACGAAGTGCCGGGAAATCTCCTATGCCCAGCACTTGGACAACACCGGGCGTTTCCATGGCAGGCGCTACATCGAGGGCACTTACCTTGCCTTTCGCAATAGTCGCAGGCACCAGCATGGCATATAGCATTCCGGGCTTCTTAACGTCGGCACCGTACTGCGCCCGGCCGAGAACTTTGTCTCTGGCATCGACACGTGCAATTTCCGAGAAGGCTTGCGTAGGCATTACGCCCTCCTTTCAGCGGCGATGATCAGCGCATCGGCGATAACCCTCGCGCCGAGTTCGATCTTGAATGCATTGTGCTGACCGCCGCGGGCGTCGGCGAAAGCCGCCCTTCCGGCCCGAAGGGCAAGTTCCGGTGTGAGTGGTGAACCAGTAACAATTGCTTCGGCGGCGCGGGATCGCCAAGGTGTGGTCGCGACACCGCCGAGCGCAATGCGGGCGGTGCGGACGGTGGCGCCATCCATCTCGAGTGCCACCGCAGCGGAGGCCAATGCGAAGGCATAACTCTCGCGGTCGCGGATTTTATGATAGGTCGATGCACGGCCGGCAGGCGTTTTCCGGACGGTGATCGCCGTCACCAGTTCGCCCGGATGAAGATTGAACTCGCGGTGGGGCGTATCGCCTGGGAGACGGTAGAATTCAGCAATCGGAAGGCTACGCGGACCCTCAGGCCCGAGCATCTCGATCGTCGCGTCCATCGCCATCAGCGCGACTGGCCAGTCGCCAGGCGCCACCGCGGTGCAAGCCTCACTTGTGCCAAGAACGGCATGAGTGCGATCGAGCCCGCCGATGGCCGAGCAACCGGAGCCAGGCTCGCGCTTGTTGCAAGGATAAACGCCAACCATCGAGGTCGATCCCGCACCGTTGCGAAAGTACATGCAGCGGGTGCGTTGCAGAAGGTTGCCGCCCACCGTGGCCATGTTCCGCAACTGCTGCGACGCTGCCTTGAGCAGACTTTCAGAAAGCACCGGATATTGGTCGCGCACGACCGGCGTGTAAGCGACATTGGCCATTAGAGCGCGGCCACCGAAGCGCAGAACGTCGCCGTTTGTTTCAATCGCGTCCATCCCGTCGATTCGGCTGACGTCGATCAGGTGGGCCGGGCGCTCTATCCCGAGCTTCATCAGGTCATAAAGGTTGGTGCCGCCGGCGATATATCGCGCCGATCCTTGGGCCTCGGCAAAACTTGCCACGGCAGCTTCGGCAGAGGGAGCAATAGTGTAGCTCAATGCCCTCATCTTTCAGTCCTCCATGACCTTGGCTGCTTGCTGGATGGCCGCGAGAATCCCGACATAGGCGCCGCATCGACAGATGTTCCCACTCATGAACTCGCGGATTGCATCTGGACTGGTCGCATGCCCTCCAGTCACGCA
This sequence comes from Mesorhizobium sp. M6A.T.Ce.TU.016.01.1.1, assembly GCF_003997065.1. Taxonomy (NCBI): domain Bacteria; kingdom Pseudomonadati; phylum Pseudomonadota; class Alphaproteobacteria; order Hyphomicrobiales; family Phyllobacteriaceae; genus Mesorhizobium; species Mesorhizobium sp. M6A.T.Ce.TU.016.01.1.1. Next base: position 5,870 of record NZ_RZTJ01000017.1, read on the forward strand.
GGCGACCGCGGACATGATCTGTCCCGGCGTGCAATACCCACATTGAAGCGCATCATTGTCTATGAAGGCCTGCTGCATTGGGTGAAGGTCCGCGCCTTCAGCGAGGCCCTCGATCGTGGTGACCTGCCGTCCATCGATCTTGGCCGCCAGCGTGAGACAGGACGAGACAGGCCGGCCATCCAGATGAACCGTGCAAGCCCCACACTGTCCGTGATCGCAGCCCTTCTTGGTCCCGGTCAGCTCTCGCCGCTCACGCAGCAAATCGAGGAGAGAAGCGCGGGAATCGATCTCAAGAATCACCGGTCGGCCGTTCACGTTCGCCGAGACTTGAACCGTTTGGCCGGTTTCGGCACGCGCGAACTGCTGTTGTGCTTGGGCTCGTTGCTCGAGTGGCAAGATGCTCGCAGCGGCAGCCCCAGCTCCGCTAGCGAGCACAACGCGACGCGTGACGCCGCAGGTTTGTGTAGTCTCGGACCGTTCGTCTTCCATTATCGGGCATCCCTCTTCGCGCTTCCAAGTTGGAGCCGTGATTGTGCTTGCGAACTTTGCGCCGAAGGTCGGACCATTGTGCGTGTTCGCCGCCGCATTGACCGAGCGTACGAGCCCTAGCACTCGTGCCACATTGGCAGGCTCTGACAATCTTTAGCATCATTGTCAGAGCCTGACAATTGTCGTATGTTCACAAAACTGAGAAGGGTTTGGAATGGTCAAGAGGGCAGAAAATGCGCGCGAGCGGTTCGAGGCCGCCGCATACAGTCTTTTCAGGCAGCAGGGCTACGCTGCAACGACTGTTCCAGAGATTGCTGCGGAAGCCGGGCTAACGGAGCGGACGTTCTACCGCTACTTCACCGACAAGCGAGAAGTCATGTTCTGGCGAGCCGGTGATCACCAGGTCACGATAGCAAACGAAATAGCGAGAGCCCGCGCCGGCGTGCATCCACTGACAATGGTGGCTCGCGCCTTTGAATCGGTCGCTCCCTTCATCGACGGCCACCGCGCTATCGTAAAGCTGCGCCAGCGTCTGATATTCACGCATGGCGACCTGCAGGAGCGGGAACTGATGAAGCTGCATAAGCTCGCTTCCGCAATCGATCTGGCTCTACAGCAGCGGGGTATCCGGCCCTCGTTTTCGCGCGCCGTAGCAGAGATAGGCGCGGCCATCTGGAAAGTTGCGCTGGAGAACTGGCACGCCGACGAAACAGAGAAGCCCTTTTCAAGTCACGTGCAGGCGGCTCTTACCGAGTTTCAGGCAGGCCTGCACCAAGTCGCAGGCTAGGACGCAGATTTGCCGGACGATCCAAGCGGCTTTGACGAGTGAGAACAATTGTAATGACGGGAAGGGCCTGCTGCTGATCTGACGCCCGATCTGAACATGCACCGGCATCTCGTCGAAAGCATCCGGGTTGCGTTCGGACTACGGTGTCATGACACGCCAGACATCGAAGGGCGTGCCGCGAGAGCACGGCTTCCAACCGCGATGGCGAGCGCGACGACGATCAGAATCGTCGCGACCGCGAACGTGATCCGCATACCGGCGGCAACGGCCTCTGGGCGCGCCGTCGTGATGTCGGTCGTCGCTGACGCAACCGCGAACACGGCGCCCATGACGGATGCGCCAGTAATGAGCCCGAGGTTGCGCGACAAATTGAGCAATCCGGAAATGACGCCCCGCTGGTCCGGGCGGATATCCGACATGACGGCGGTGTTGTTGGCCGTTTGGAACAGCGCATAGCCTGATGTGATGATTGCAATCGGGGCGATGTAGCCAGGGAGCGTTGCCGGCATCATGGACAGAATGAAGCAACCGGCCGCTATCGCGATGAGCCCAATGATGGTCATGCGCGCAGCGCCAAAACGGTCCGCTATACGGCCAGCTGGCACACCGGTCAGCGCGGCGACAAGCGGACCGACCGACATGACGATCCCAACAAGAGCCGCGTCGAGCCTGAGCGCACGAGACAGATAGAACGGCCCGACCACCAGCGTCGCCATCATCACCGTCGCAACGAGCGCACTCATGGTGAGGCTGGCACTCAGCGTCGCATTGCGGAACGCCGCCAATCGGATCAAAGGCGACGCCACTCTTGCCTCCACAAGCACAAAGAAGCCGGCTCCGAAAACGGCTGCCACCAATAGGGCCATGTTGAGCGGACCAAAACTGCCACGCCCGACCGTCATCGCGAGCGCATAGGCGCCAAGCGCTAGGGCAAGCAGCAGCGTGCCCACAACGTCGAAGCCGGTCCGATCAGTCTTCGGCCCCCGGCGATCAGCCGGCAGATAGCGATAGGCGAGAACAAAAGCCAGCAAACCCAGCGGCACGTTGACCAGGAAGATCGCCCGCCAACCAGCTCCGGCAATCAGAAGACCGCCGAGCGACGGACCGAGAGCGGTGCCGATCGCCGACATCGTTCCGAGCAGCCCCATGGCGCTGCCGGTCTTGGCCTTCGGAACCGTCTCACCGACAAAAGCCATGGTCAGGGTCATCATGATGGCCGCCCCTACTCCCTGCGCCGCCCGGGCGGCAATCAGCAGCCAGAGCGTCGGCGCGACGCCACACAGGACCGAGGCCACGGTGAACAGGAAGAGCCCAGCCAGCAGCAGCCGCCGACCGCCGATGAGGTCGCCGAGCCGTCCGACGCTGACGATCATGGTGGTGATGGCGAGGAGATAAGCCAGCACGATCCACTGGACTTGCTGGAACGAAGCGTTGAACGCCTGCGCCAAGGTCGGCAAGGCAACGTTGGCGATGCTGATGCCGAATGAGGACAGCAACATGGACAGCGAGAGGCTGGCGAGCGCCCACCGAACCGAAGGTCCCCGTTCCGTATCTCCGGCGACTGCTCGTCCTGCATCGATTGGCTTCAACATGAGCTCCGTTTTCTGGCGACTCCCGAAACGGAGCTGGCAGACACGTAGTCCTTTGCTAGACATGGCGGAAGATGCATCATTCGCACTTAATCATTGCGTTTCACGCTATGTTATATCGTGCCGGGCTGCTACGATCCGTTGATGTCGCATCCCGATCTCAATCTGCTTGTCACCCTTGATGTGCTGCTGACGGAAGGCAGCGTTGCGCGCGCCGCCAAGAGGTTGCGGCTGAGTCCGTCGGCGATGAGCCGGGCGCTGGCGCGATTGCGTGAGACGACCGGCGATCCGCTGTTGGTCAGGGCTGGACGCGGCCTCGTTCCCACGCCCCGGGCCATCGAGCTCCGCGAGCGCGTCGGTCAGCTTGTGCAGGACGCCGAATCCGTTCTGCGTCCTGTTGAGACGCTCGACCTGAAACGGCTCGTGCGAACCTTCACGCTTAGAAACAGGGATGGCTTTGTCGAGAATTTCGGACCGGATCTCATTGCGCGCGTAGGCGAACAAGCACCGGGCGTGCGGCTGCGTTTTGTGCTGAAGCCGGACAAGGACAGCACACCGCTGCGCGACGGCAGCCTGGATCTTGAAACGGGCGTCATCGGAAAGGCCACGGGACCGGAGGTGCGCGCGCAAGCGTTGTTCCGTGACCGTTTCGTCGGTGTCGTGCGGATGGGGCATCCATTGTGCGAGATCCCGATCACCCCTGCCCGCTATGCAGCCGGCCGGCACATCCTCATCTCCCGTCGCGGGCTCGACAGGGGACCGATCGACGATGCCCTTGAGCCGCTAGGGTTGAAACGGGAGATCGTTACGGTCGTCGGCGGCTTTTCGGAAGCTCTGGCCCTGGCGCGTGCCTCGGACCTGATCGCCAGCGTTCCCGAACGCTATTCGGGAAACCTGCGCGACGGGATGTTCTGTTTTCCTCTGCCGGTTCCCTTGCCGGAAATCGGGGTTTCACTTTTGTGGCACCCGCGGCTCGATGCCGATCCGGCGCACCGCTGGCTGCGCGGGTGCGTTCGAGACGTTTGTGCCGGAATAACTCACTGGATTTCTTAGCGGTCAAGGCGAGCGCCGCTGATCCGATCACGGCAACTCGGTGTTGCAGGTGCCGGCGATCTGGCCGACGGCCTCGCTGAACCCGGCAAGGTCGAAATCGGCCTCGCCTCGCCCCGACAGCAGCCCGAACCGCCAGGAAAGCAGGAGCCGGTCTGCGGAAACCAAACGCCTGATACCGTCGGCACCATCCCGAACCAGCGTCCGGCCCCGCGGGCCGACCGACCAGCTTTCGTTGACCTTGCTGGCCTTGTCGACGGTCACCGACACGGTGATGGTCCGGCTGGCGGAGACGGCGTCGTTCAACTGCAACCATTCGCTCCAGCGCGGCTCACCATTCGCCCGGCAGGCAATGGTCAGGACCGGGCTGTAGCTCAAGGCGCCGCCGCCGGTGATGAGCTTGTTGGTGGCATGCAGCGAGGCCGTGACCAGGCCACCGCTGCCGGTGTCGAATCGCCAATTGTCAAGAGCGCTGTCGGCTTGGGCGCTGCCGCAGGCCGAGGCGAGGAGGAACGCCGTGGCGACCGCGCCTCCAATACCGACTAATAGCTTCAACGATCCCTCCAACGACCCTGCACTTTGCAACACGGTGCAGATAATGATCAAAATCTCGTATCGCTAGCCGTCAACCGCTACTTGGGCACGAATCTGTCGCTACCGCATCCGCCCGAAAATCGGAATCGATTCTCGGACAGCAGGATGCGTAGAAAATAAGAGTTCAGAGTGTACTTTGTGCGTCCAAGTGGCCACACGTCGCTCTAAGGTCACAACGAAAACGGCCGCATTGAGGGCGGCCTTTCATAATTCGGCAGAATGCCGTGTTATTCGGCGCCCGTTGGCAGGTTTTTTCTTCGCCGCAGCCCTCTTCTTCTTAGGTTTATCCACATCATCGCCATTGCGTTTTCGGCTGACCGGATGACCGCACTAGAATTTCGACCGGAAATCGAGCTATGATGCACTTGGCATTTCCTGGGACGGCTTCGCGCCCTTGGAATGCCGGGAGGAAACGGGATATGGCCATCGCGCTTGTACTCGTTTTGGTAGTTGTGGGCTCAGTGTTGTTCCACTTCCTGAGCCCATGGTGGTGGACGCCGATTGCCTCGAACTGGGACTATATCGACAACACCATCATCATCACCTTTTGGATCACCGGCGTCGTCTTCGCCGCCGTCGTCCTATTCATGGCCTATTGCGTCTTCCGCTTCCGTCATCGGGAAGGCAATCAGGCGGCATACAAACCCGAGGACAAGCGGCTCGAATGGTGGCTGACGATCGTCACCGCAATCGGGGTCACGGCCATGCTGGTTCCGGGCCTGTTCGTCTGGAACCAGTTCGTCAACGTCCCAAGCGACGCAACCGAGGTCGAAGTCGTCGGCCAGCAATGGCAATGGAGTTTTCGCCTGCCCGGCAAGGACGGCAAGCTCGGCACATCCGACACCCGCAACGTCAGCGCTGAAAATCCGCTGGGCGTCATCGCCAGCGACCCCAATGGCCAAGACGATGTCGTGGTCGAAGCTGCCGATCTGCATCTGCCGGTTGGCAAGCCGGTCAAGATGCTGCTTCGCTCGATCGACGTGCTCCACGATTTCTATGTCCCGGAATTCCGCGCCAAGATGGACATGATCCCGGGCTCGGTCACCTATTTCTGGTTCACCCCGACCAAGACCGGAACCTTCCAGGTCCTGTGCGCCGAACTTTGCGGCCAGGGGCATCCTTTGATGCATGGTGTGGTCATGGTCGACACGCAGGAAGATTATACGGCGTGGCTCGGCGAACAGCAGACTTTTGCGCAATTGTCAGCCCCCCAGCAGGTGGGCTCGGCAGAGTAGACGCCGGGAAGACGGCGACGTGGGTTTAAATTGCGGCGGGGCTCGAAACTGTCGAGCCTGGCCGAAAAAGGGCACGGAGGTGTTCCTATGGTCGATATCACACCTGCAGATGCGGTACCGCCGGCCGAAGTCGCGGAAATGGAACTCTACCATCCGCACAGCTGGTGGACGAAATACGTTTTCTCGCAGGACGCCAAGGTCATCGCCATCCAGTATTCGGCGACGGCGACGGCAATCGGCCTGGTGGCGCTGGTGCTGTCCTGGCTGATGCGGCTGCAGCTCGGCTTCCCCGGCACGTTCGACTTCATCACCCCGGAAGCCTACTACCAGTTCATCACCATGCACGGCATGATCATGGTGATCTACCTGCTCACGGCCCTCTTCCTGGGCGGCTTCGGCAACTATCTGATCCCACTGATGGTCGGCGCGCGCGACATGGTCTTTCCCTATGTCAACATGCTGAGCTACTGGATCTACCTGCTCGCCGTGCTGGTTTTGGTGTCGAGCTTCTTTGCGCCCGGCGGACCGACGGGTGCCGGCTGGACGCTCTACCCGCCGCAGGCGATCATGACCGGCACACCAGGCGGCCAGGACTGGGGCATCATGCTGATGCTCATCTCGCTGATCCTGTTCATCATCGGCTTCACGATGGGCGGCTTGAACTATGTCGTGACGGTGCTGCAGGGCCGCACGCGCGGCATGACGCTGATGCGCCTGCCGCTGACTGTCTGGGGCATCTTCACCGCGACCGTCATGGCGCTGCTCGCCTTCCCGGCGCTGTTTGTCGCCTGCGTGATGATGTTGTTCGACCGCGCGCTCGGCACCAGCTTCTTCATGCCGGCGATCGTCGAGATGGGCGAGCAATTGCAGCACGGCGGCGGCAGCCCGATCCTGTTCCAGCATCTGTTCTGGTTCTTCGGCCACCCCGAGGTCTACATCGTGGCGCTGCCGGCCTTCGGCATCGTGTCCGACCTGATCAGCACTCATGCGCGCAAGAACATCTTCGGCTACCGGATGATGGTCTGGGCCATCGTCGGCATCGGCGCGCTGAGCTTCGTGGTCTGGGCGCATCACATGTATGTCAGCGGCATGCATCCCTATTTCGGCTTCTTCTTCGCCACCACGACGTTGATCATTGCCGTCCCGACCGCGATCAAGGTCTACAATTGGGTGCTAACGCTGTGGCGCGGCGACATCCACCTCACCATACCGATGCTTTTTGCCCTGGCCTTCATCGTCACCTTCGTCAATGGCGGACTGACCGGATTGTTTCTCGGCAATGTCGTCGTCGATGTTCCGCTGTCGGATACAATGTTTGTCGTTGCCCATTTCCACATGGTCATGGGCGTCGCCCCGATTCTCGTGATCTTCGGGGCGATTTATCACTGGTACCCGAAGGTCACTGGCCGGATGCTGAACGAGGCAATGGGCCAGTTCCATTTCTGGGTCACCTTCCTCGGCGCCTACCTGATTTTCTTTCCCATGCACTACATCGGCCTGATGGGCGTGCCACGCCGCTACAACGAGCTGACCGACATGACGGTGATGACGGAATCGGCCCACCACCTGAACTCGTTCATCAGCATCATGGCGTTCATGGTCGGCTTCGCCCAGATGGTGTTCCTGTTCAATCTGATCTGGAGCATCCGCCATGGCCGGGAGGCCGGCGGCAATCCATGGCGCGCCACGACGCTCGAATGGCAGACGCCGCAAACACCGCCCGCCCATGGCAATTTCGGCAAGGAGCTGCCGATCGTCTATCGCTGGGCCTATGACTACAGCGTGCCGGGCGCCAAGGAGGATTTTATACCGCAAAACATGCCGGGCTCCTTCGGATCCTCAAGAGAGCCGGCATGAGCGTCATTCTGGTCTTCCTCCTCGTGATCGTCGGCTTTGCCGGATGGTGGCTTTCCCACCAGCGGCTGATGGCCAAGCCATGGCTCGAGCAAGGCGTGATCGGGGATATTATCGGCCCGGAAGGATCGGCGCTGCCGACCGCCAAGATCGGCCTCGGCGTCTTCCTCGCCGTCGTCGGCTGCCTGTTTGCGCTTTTCACCAGCGCCTATTTCATGCGCATGGCGCTGTCGGACTGGCAGGCGCTGCCGCTACCGCGCGTGCTCTGGTTCAACACCGGCGTGCTGGTCCTGAGCAGCATCGCGCTGCAATGCGCCTCGGTCGCCGCGCGCCGGGGCCAAATCGACACGGTCAGGCTCGGCCTCGTCACGGCTGGGCTCACCGCGCTTGCCTTCCTGATCGGACAGCTTGTGGCATGGCGGGAACTGACCGCCGACGGCTACTTGCTGACCGCCAATCCGGCCAACAGTTTTTTCTACCTGATAACCGGGATGCATGGCCTGCACATACTGGGAGGGCTGGTCGCCTTGAGCAGAACAACTGCCGGCGCCTGGAACGGAGCCCGGCCGGAGCGGCTTCGCCTCAGCGTCGAACTATGCGCCATGTACTGGCATTTCCTGCTTTTCGTCTGGCTCGCCATCTTCGCGCTTCTGGCCGGCTGGGCCGCGACCTTTATCGAGATTTGCCGACAGTTGCTGACCTAGGAGGGCCGGGCGGATGGCAGAGACGACAGTGACGCATATCGGCCAAACACAGCCGCGGCCGGCGGGCTTGCAAGGCGTCGCCGCCGACTGGTCGTCGGATCAGCGCGCGTTCAAGAACGTGTCCTGGGGCAAGGCCATGATGTGGATCTTCCTACTTAGCGACACCTTCGTCTTCGGCTGCTTCCTGCTCTCCTACATGACCGCGCGCATGTCTACCCGGGTGCCGTGGCCCAATCCGAGCGAGGTTTTTGCCCTTCATATTGGCGGCTCGAATGTTCCGCTGATCCTTATCGCCATCATGACCTTCGTGCTGATCTCGAGCAGCGGAACGATGGCGATGGCGGTGAATTTCGGCTATCGCCGCGACCGCCGCAAAACCGCGATCCTCATGCTTCTGACCGCAGCACTCGGCGCGACCTTCGTCGGCATGCAGGCTTTCGAATGGACCAAGCTGATCAGCGAAGGGGTACGGCCCTGGGGCAACCCGTGGGGGGCGGCGCAGTTCGGGTCATCCTTCTTCATGATCACCGGCTTCCACGGCACCCATGTGACGTTCGGGGTGATCTTCCTGATCATCGTGGCGCGAAAGGTCTGGCGCGGAGATTACGACACGGGACGGCCCGGGTTCTTCACCAGCCGCAGGGGCAGCTATGAGAACGTCGAGATCATGGGGCTCTACTGGCATTTCGTCGACCTGGTCTGGGTGTTCATTTTCGCATTCTTCTATCTTTGGTGAGAGGCAGACATGGCTTTGGTGAGAGGCAGATATGGCTGAAGCAACCGCAAACGGCCTGGGGCAACACACGCTGCACGGAGCTCAAGCGCATGATCCGGCAGCGACTGGCATCGCCCCGGCGGAGGTTCACCAGGAGCACCCGATCAAGCTCTATCTGGTGGTCTGGGCATGGCTGTTCATCCTCAGCGCCTGCTCCTATCTGGTCGATTATGTCGGCCTCCAGGGCTATCTCAGATGGTCGCTGATCCTGATCTTCATGATGCTCAAGGCCGGGCTGATCGTCGCCGTCTTTATGCACATGGCCTGGGAACGGCTGGCGCTGACATATGCGATCATATTGCCGCCGATACTGGTGCTGGTGTTCGTGGCAATGATGGTCTTCGAATCGGATTACACGCTTCTCACCCGGATGGTGTTTTTTGGGGCCGAGCCCTGACGCGCAATCCGGGCACAGGGTTTGTCGACGGCGTCTCCCCTCAGGAGCTGGAAGCGCTATTTGCGGTCCGCTCCCCTTTGCCTTGAAACAATCGACAGCTGGCCCATTTTCGTTGGTACGGGAAACGACAGAAGCAGAATGATTGCGCTCGTTTCCACATGCGTCGCGAACTCCAGCAAGGGAGGCTCAGGATGACGATCGCAAACAGACTGAAGGACTTTATCGACGGGAAAGGAATTTCCTATGAAACCGTCGAGCACCACCGCACGTCGACAAGCAGGCAGTCGGCAATAGCGGCGCATGTGCCCGGCAGCATAATGGCCAAATCGGTGGTCGTTCACCACGACGGCGGCTATGCGCTGGCCGTGGTCCCCAGCACCCACAGGATCGAGCTCGGCACGTTGCAGGACGTCATGGACCAGCGTATCGGCCTGGCCTCCGAAGACGAGGTGGTTTCGCTCTTCGAGGATTGCGACACCGGCGCCGTCCCGCCGATCGGCGGGGCCTACGATGTGCCGGTGATTCTCGATGAAAGCCTCGGCAAGGCCGACGACATCTATTTCGAGGGCGGCGACCACAGGACGCTGGTGCATGTCAGCGGCAAGGATTTCCGCAACCTGACCAGCGACGCTCGCCAGGCCCGCTTTAGCTACCCGGCTTACTGAAAGCTCTGGCCTGCCGTGCCGGCCGGCACGGCAGGCCAGGATTTTCAGCTCGCCGGCTTGGTGGAAGCCGGCGATTCCACAACTTTGCGATAGACGTGCCAGGTGGCGTGACCGAGGATCGGCAGCACGACCGCCAGCCCGGCGAACACCGGCAGCGAGCCTATGATCAAGGCGACGGCGACAATCAGTCCCCAGACAGCCATTACGATCGGGTTCGCCAGGACCACGCGCACCGAAGTGTGAATGGCTTCATAGGCACCGACGTCGCGGTCGAGCAACAACGGGAACGCGACGACTGTGGTGCACAACACGACCGCGGCGAAGACGAAACCGATAGCGTGCCCAAGGATAACCAGCGTCCAGCCACGTCCGGTGGCGAATATTTCACTGATGAAGCCGGACAGCGATTCCGGCGGGGCCGGGCCGAAGAGGGTCTGGTAAAATGCCTGGGCGGTCAAAAGCCAGGCGATGAAGATCGCAAGCAGCATGATGCCGACCGCTGCGATGGCCGGCAGCGCCGGAGAATTCCTGACCTCGAAAGCGTGGCTCCAGGAGGCGTCCAGCCCGGCCTCGCGTCGCCGGCTGATCTCATAGAGGCCGAGCGCCGCGAATGGACCGATCAGCGCAAAACCTGACACCAGCGGAAACAACAGCGGCAGCGCATTGTTGCCCGATGTCCAGACAGCGAGCACGACGCCGACCAGCGGATAGATCAGGCAGAGGAAAACGATATGCGACGGTTTGACCATGAAATCGTCGACGCCACGCCTGAGCGCGTCGAAAAGGTCGGAAACGCCAATCTTTCGAATTCTGGTGTGTTCCAGCGTCTCGCTGGCGCCTGCAATCACATGAAAACTTGCCATGACCATTCCTCCAGACCAGGTCCGGTAAGGTCGCGGTTCACGGTGCCGTCGTTCAGCGTGACTGGCCACGCAAAACCGCGACCTGCACCATGATCAACATACTCTCTTGCATGGGGTTTGTCGCCCTTTGTCAGAACAGCGCGGCTCCAGTGATCAGGCTAGCTCTAACGGCCTTTCTCCGATATTCTCCAAAGTGGGTTGCAGGGTGAAGGTCATGGATGGAAAGACCGTTCTCATACTCGGCCTTGGCATAGTTATTCTGCTGTTGCTGGGATTCTGTGCAGTTCCAACGTGAGGTTCGAGCAGGTTCAGGCACACCTCGTTCGGCAATCGCCGACTGACTGTCTCAATCTGGCAAGCAATCCGAGAACATCAGGATTCACTTGAGCCACGAGACAGGCATACCGTCAATTTCCGGCTGATATGACGGCACGCAATACGATGGTGTCGGCAAGCAGCACGGCAAAGATCGCGAAAAGATAGAAAATCGAATAGGCAAACAGCGCCTTTGCGCGTTTCATCTCCCACCCTTCAACCCGCCTTTTGTCGACCAGCAGCTTCCACGCATGCCAGATGAAGCCTGCGCCCAATGCGGCCGAAACAATCCCGTAGAATCCGCTCGCGAATCCAAGAGCCCAAGGCAGCACGCCGATTGGTGCCAGGATCAGCGAATAGCCGAAGATCTGTTTTCTGGTCGAAGCCTGGCCGGCCACGTTCGGCATCATGGGGATGCCGGCCGCTGCATAGTCGCCGATCTTGAACAGCGCGAGCGCCCAGAAATGCGGCGGCGTCCAGAGGAAAATGATCAGAAACAGGATGAGGCTTTCAATCCCGACCGCGCCAGTGGCCGCCGCCCACCCGATGACAGGAGGAAGAGCACCCGCGGCGCCGCCTATGACGATATTCTGCGGCGTCGAGCGTTTCAGCCACATCGTATAGACGACGACGTAGAAGAAAATGGTGAAGGCCAGCAGCGCCGCGGCAAGCCATCCCACCAGCACGCCGAGCGTAATGACCGAAAGTACGGAAAGCACCAGACCGAAGCCGAGAGCTTCGCCTGGCGTGACCCGGCCTGATGGGATCGGCCGTTTTGACGTGCGCGACATCAACGCATCAATATCGGCATCGTACCACATGTTGAGAGCCCCGGCCGCTCCTGCCCCAACCGCAATTGCACCGATTGCAATGACGGCAATGACCGGATTCATCACCCCGGGCGCCACCATCAGACCAACGAAAGCGGTAAAAACAGCAAGCGCCATGACGCGTGGTTTCAGAAGCGCGAAGAAATCACTGACCGTCGCTTCAGAGATCTGGATACCGGTATCCTCGAGGCCGCTTTCCCGAGCCGACATTTCAGGCGACCACCGATGGAGGCAGGCAATCTGGCCGGCGCATCGGCCGGCGGAAGAGCCAGGTTACTTCCTGGCGGAAGAACCGGGTTACTTCCTGGCGGAAGAACCGGGTTACTTCCTGGCGGAAGAACCGGGTCATTTGGAAAATTGCTTCAGATAGGCGATGACGTTGGCAAGATCCTCGTCCTTCTTGAGGCCGGGAAACGCCATCTTCCCGCCTTTGATCATGGCTTTGGGATCGCGAAGATAATTCGTCAGCGTGGCTTCATCCCATTTGACGCCGGATTTGCCGGCCTCGGTCATGGCTTTGGAATATTTGAACCCCGGATGCGTGCCGGCCGTTCGGCCGATGACGCCACTCAATGACGGACCGACCTTGTTCTGGTCCTTGTCCACGACGTGACAGACCTTGCACTTGGTGAAGACCTTCTCGCCCGCGGCGGCATCTTGTGCCTGGGATTGGTTCGTGATGAACGTCGCAGCGGACACGGCGGCGAAAAACGCGATTGCGCGCATGGCATTTCCTCCCCGATCGCCAAATCTGCCTTGGACGATCTGCGCGTGCCGACACGGCATGCGCCCCTTTGCACGACAGAGCGGAATATCCGCTTCTGGCGTATGGAATTGCGGCATCTACATACCACAGAATCTGGCTGGCAGATAGAAGAAGCCGACCAGCAAGATTGCCGCCGAAGCAATGAGGCAACTCGATCGGCGCACAGCCGGAACGCATCCCGGCCAAAGGCGTTAGACCAGCTACGGTTCTGCGTCAGCAAGATCAAAGATCAGAGAAGCGTCCATGAACGACAGCAGCGTCCTGGAGGTGCGCCACGGCACCCTCACGATCGACGGCGAGACGGTCTTCTACAGAGAGGCAGGCCCTGAAGCCGCGCCGGTGTTGTTGCTTCCGCACGGCTATCCCTGCTCATCCTTCCAGTATCGCCGGCTGATGCCGGCGCTCGCCGATCGGTGGCGGACTGTCGCGCCGGACTTCCCCGGCTTTGGCTACAGTGGGACCCCAGATCCGGCACGGTTCGGCTATGATTTCGACGCCTACGCGACTTTTCTGGAGCGGTTCACCGACGCGCTTGGGCTCGGCAGCTACGCGCTGTGGCTGCACGACTACGGCTCGCAGATCGGCCTGCGCCACGCAATAGCGCATCCATCCCGGATCAGGGCCCTCATCATCCAGAACGGCGACATCTACGCGGATGCCCTTGGCCCCAAATACGAAACGATCCAGCGCTTTTGGCGGGATCCTTCACCAGAGAACCGCGCGCCGCTGGAAGAAGCGGTGAGCGAGGACGGCTTTCGCGCCGAGTTCGTCGGCGAAGTCGATGACGACGTCGCCCGACGTGTCCCGCCCGATCTGTGGAAATTGCATTGGCCGCTGATGGATACGCCGGTGCGCCGTGCGCTTTCGGTCGGACTGATGGAGAAGCTCAAGGCTAACCTCGACTGGTTCCCTCGTTACCAGGAATACCTGCGCGAACAGCGGCCGCCGGCAATGATCCTTTGGGGGCCGAAGGACGAATACATGCCCGAGCCGGCGGCGCGCGCCTATCTGCGCGATCTCCCCGAGGCCGAACTGCATTTGCTGAACGACGCCGGGCATTGGCTGCTGGAAACCCATTTCGAGGCCGCCCTGCCCTTGGTGCGAGGGTTTCTCGGCGAGGTCCTGCATTAATCGCCCGCACAGAGGAGCACTTCATGAACGACAACGCCACAATTGCCCGGATCTGGCGGGGAAGGACGCGCCGCGATCTGGCAGACGCCTACGAGCCATATCTGCGCCGCGAAGGCATTCCGCCGCTTCAGGAGAAGGCGCTTGGCGTGCAGTTGTTTCGCGAAGATCGCGAAGAAGAAACGGAGTTCGTGACGATCTCATACTGGCCAGACGTCGACGCCATGGCGAGCTTCACCGGCGGCGACCCGCGCAAGATCCATCACCTGCCGCGCGACGAAGAGTTTCTCGTTGAACTGCCCGAACGGGTGACCGTGATGCGGATCCTCGTCACTCAATTGCCTCGCGATTAGGGCGGTGGCGGTGACGGTTGCGGCCTTGCGGCATCGACAGCAACGAAAAAGGCCGCCTCGAGGGCGGCCTTTCACCATCCGCAGAACGCGGTGTTATTCGGCGTCCTTGGCAGCCTTTTTCTTCGGCGCGGCCTTTTTCTTCGGCTCTTCCGCATCGTCGGCCTGCTTGGCTTCGGCCTTCTTCGCAGCGGCTTTCTTCGCCGGCTTCGCCTTGGCCGTCTCGGTGTCCTCGTCGTCGGCCATCAGCTCTTCCTTGCTGACCTTTACGTCGGTGACAGAGATCTGGCCGAGCAGATGGTCGACCACCTTCTCCTCGAACATAGGCGCGCGCAGCGTGTTCAACGCTTCGGGATTGCTGCGGTAGAATTCGAAAGCTTCCTGCTGCTGGTTGGCCGGATAGCGGCGCACCTGCTCGAACAGGCCGCGCTGCAATTCGTCGTCCGACACGGTGACGCCGGCCTTCTCGCCGATTTCGGCGAGAACCAGGCCGAGACGCACACGGCGCTCGGCAAGCCGCATATATTCGGTGCGCGCCTCTTCTTCCGTGGTCTCCTCGTCGGCGAAGGTGCGGCCGGCGGTTTCCAGATCGCGGTTGACCTGGTTCCAGATGTTGTTGAACTCGGCCTCGACGAGCTTCGACGGCGCCTCGAACGAGTAGGCGGCATCGAGCTGGTCGAGCAGCTGGCGCTTGATCTTCTGGCGCGTCATCGAGCCGAACTGGTTCTCGATCTGGGTGCGCACCACTTCACGCAGGCGCTCCAGCGACTCCAGGCCGAGATTCTTGGCCGTTTCGTCGTTGATCTCCAACGCACCGGGCTTGGACACTTCCTTGACGGTGACGTCGAAGGTCGCTTCCTTGCCGGCGAGATGCGCCGCCTGGTAGTTTTCCGGGAACGTGACCGTGACCTGCGTCTCGTCGCCGGCCTTGCTGCCGATGAGCTGATCCTCGAAGCCGGGAATGAATTCTTTGGAGCCGAGCACCAGCGGCTGGTCCGTGCCGGCGCCGCCGCTGAAGGCTTCGCCGTCGATCTTGCCGACATAGTCGATCGTCACGCGGTCGCCTTCGGCGGCCTTGCCGGTCTTCGGCTCATAGCTGCGCGCCGACTCGGCGACACGCTGGACCTGCTCGTCGATCTCGGTGTCGGGCACGTCGAATACCTGACGCGTCACCTTGATGTCGGAGAAATCCTTGATCTCGATCGGCGGAATGATCTCGTAATTCAGCCGGAACTCGAAGTCGGCGCCGCCGGCCAGGATCTTCTCGGCCTCCTTCTCGTCCTCGGTCATGATCACTTCGGGCTGCATGGCGGCCTTTTCGCCGCGCCCGGTAATGACCGAACGGGTCGAATCGTTGAGGATCTCGTTGACCACTTCGGCCATGAACGACTTGCCGTAGACCTTGCGCAAGTGCTGCACCGGCACCTTGCCGGGACGGAAGCCGTTGATGCGGACCTTGTTCCTGGCATCGGAAAGCCGCGCCATTAGCTTGGCTTCCATGTCACCGGCCGGCACGGTGATCTTGATCTCGCGCTTGAGACCGGAGTTGAGCGTTTCGGTGACCTGCATCATAGAACCTTTGTTTTCACCAATGAGGCCGCCAAACGGCTCCTGCCGTTTACAACCTGCCGGTATGATCTTGCCGAGAATGGCTTTTGGTGCGGGACTTGGCGATCTGTCCGCCCAAAGCGGCTCAAATCCTCCAGAAATACGCTCCAAAATGTGAATAAGTCTTTGTTTTTCCTACTTCTTATCACATTCTGCAGAAGCGGATCGTCGCATCCCGTCACATTCGACACGCCTTTTGTCACAGGCGCGGCTAATTTTCAACCATCTTCGCGCACCGGCCAACGGCCCCTATTTTGACCGCGACATTGACAGAATGATGGCTACATGGGATTGGCCGGGCAATGCGGATGTGGCGGAATTGGTAGACGCCCTGGATTTAGGTTCCAGTGCCGAAAGGCGTGGGGGTTCGAGTCCCTTCATCCGCACCACTATGGGAGCCTACTCCTCAAAGACCTGGCGCGTGAACCATTCGGTCAAATTCGCAAGCTCGGGTCCCAGCACGCGATCCTCGCCGACTGGCGGCACGATGCTCCTGATATCCGCGACGAACGACTGAAGCGCCGGAGGCGCCACGCGCTCGGTGACATGCAGTGCCTGCGAGGCGATCACAGCCAGCATCGCCATCGCGGCATCGAGGCAGCGGCCGGCGCGTGCTTCCTTCGTCCATGCGAGGAAGACCGTCGTCGCGACATCGTCCTGGCCGGCGCCGGCCGATTCCGTTCCCGGGATGAAGGTGCGCTGGGCCGAAAGTTTCGCCTGCTCCAGATAACCCGTGATCGCCATCGGCACATAGCCGACATTGCCGTGACCGTCGCTGTCGCTCCAGTCCCGCCCCGTCAGAAGCAGATCGGGTAGGAGCGACACCTTGCCGTTAAGAAGCTTCGAGGCGTGTCGGTCGCACAAGAGGCAGATATCGGCCCATATCGCCGCCAGATCATCCAGGGCGGGAGTTGCCATGGCATTGTGATAACCGCCCGTGCTGATGCAACGCCCGAGCGGATGCCCGTCGTCAGGCGGGATGTAGACAGGGTTGTCCGAGATCGAAGCGAGCGACACGGTGGCCGCACGCTCTGCCGATGCCAGCGCGCGATGCGCGTGTCCGAGGATGCGAGGGACGATGCGGTAACTGACCGGCGCCTGATAATTACGGCGCCCGGTGCCGGCACCGGCAAGAAACGCCCTCAATCCCCGCAGCGCCACTGCTTCGTGTTCATCGCCCCAAAGCGCGTCGAGCGCCGGGTCGTAATGTTCGAGCGGTGCGCGAAACGCTTCGATCGAAAGCGCAAAGACTTTTTCGGCAAGGTGAACGCGGCGACGAGCCGCCAAGGCGGCGTCGGCCACGAGAGCGGCAGCGCAAGGCGAACCGTTGATCAGGGAGCCCCGTTCCTTGACCTCCAGGTCGAAGCGCGTCGAAAGCTCCGCAAACAGCGGATAGAGGGCGAGGATTTCACCGGCACCGCCCTGGCCGGATGATGGCACCATGGGCATCGGTCCGCCGTCCAGCATCGCGGCGACGGCGAGCGCCATGCGTGGTGTGGTCGCGGCGTTTCCTTCGAGGAAATTCGCCAGCCGGGCAAGCACGATCGCCCTCACCACGCGATCTGGCAAAGGCTCGCCGAACGAGGTGGCGGCTGCGAACGCCTTGATGCGTGCATGGCGACCCCGCTCGCCAAGTTCGAGCCGCCTACTCGCCAGTTCTCCCATGGCGGTGGTCACGCCATAGATGACCGGTACAGGGTCGGTTTCAATGAGACGCAGGAACGACGCGCGGCACTCTGCGATGCGCTGCAAGGCCTTGTCGCTGATTTGCACCCTGTCTTTCTTCCAGGCGACGCGGAAAACAGAGCTGAGATTTATGTCTTGTCGTGTCGTCAGGATAATTGTCATGTTTGATGCTGTCCGAGCCGGCCACGCTTTCCGGTCTAATAAAGCGGTTCCTCGAACAGCGTCTTGTCGCCGTCCATCAGCGCCTTGATCTGCGCGGTGCCATCCTTGGCGATGGCGACGCGGATGCCGAATGGCCGCACCCGCATGTCGTTCTGGATCGCTATGCCCTCGCCTTCCGGCAGATAGAACCGCTCGATGCCGTATTCCGGCGTGATCGACGTGGCTGCGCTGAGATCCCACCCCTCGGCTACCTGGCCGACGATATCGACTTCGTCGGATGCTGCCGGCGCAGGTGCTTTACCGAACCAGGCCGTGGTCGCCTCCCAATAGCCGTCGGCGCCCTGCTTCAGCCTGACCACAATAGAGGTGTCGTCACTAGACAGCTTGCCAGCCGGAACGTTGGCGATCAGCTTCACCGGTATCTGCGAAATCTCATAGCCAAGGCGAATAAAGTCACCGCGCAGGAGATCGCGCGGATCGACCGGTTCCACCCTCAGCAGCACTTGCCTGCCGTCGCGCAGGATCGCGGCCCGGCCGGCGATGATCCAGCTCAGGAACCCGATCTGGACGAGCGCCAGCACCACCGCCGAAATGATCAGTTTTTTACCGGTCATCATGCCGCCGCTCCTTCCACGCTCGGGGACCTCATGCGCTTTTCAATGCGGATGATGACAAGGGCAAGGATGCCGAGAAGCACTGCTGCCGCAAGAAAGAAGCCTGCCGTGTCGAGCATCGACTGAAGCATCACCATGTAAATGATGGCGAGTTCGAAGGCGAAGCCGGCATAGGCAACCCAGCGCAAGCCCCTGCTCTCGCGGCCGCCCAGCACGATTGCCGCGACAATGCCGGCCAGCGCAATGGCCGAGGCAATGCCGAAGCCGCTGTTGTAGTTTTCACCGGCCAGTTCGAACTGGATCATCGCCAGGCCGGTGAGAAATCCGATCAGCGCGTGCAAGGGCAACCTGCCACCGAGTTGCAAGACCCTGTCGACAGGCTCGGCGGCAAAGATCGCAGCTGCGAAAAGGACCGCCGACGTGACAACGAGCGGGATGGCAACCTGCAGCGTGTCGTGACGCGTCACCAGGAGCACGAGATAGAAGAGGACCGACAGGATGATCAGGTGACGCGCCGCCTGGCTGCGCGTCCAGAATGAAATGGCAAACAGCACGATCGCCATGATGACGAAGAGGTGCGGAAATTCCGTGCGCCTGAAATAGTCGAAGCCCGTGAGTAACAGCCAGGCGTCGGCAATGCCGACCGCCGCAACGGTCAGCGGGTTCGAGCGCAGCGCAACCGCCGCCAAGGCCGTGCCTGCGCCCCAGGTGATCAAGGCCGATGCCTCGTCGCCGGACAAATGATACATCTGGCCGATCAGCGCGATCGATCCGCCGAATGCCGCCGCGGCGACGATCCAAAGTGCCTCGCCGATCGCAGCGTGGTCGCGTGTCTTCAGCACCGCGCCGCCGACATAGCCGGCGATGATGATCGCGAAGAGCGCCGCCACCCGCGCCAGCCGCGGGATGGCTTCCCAATTGGCGGCGACGAAGATCAGGACGGCCGCGCCAAACAGCAGCGCCGCCATCATCGCCAGGATCGAACCGAAGCTCAGCGATCTCCGTTGATTGGCTTCGACGTCGCGCGTCAGCGCGTCGGCTGTCGGGGGATCGATCAGGCCAGCCTGCGTCCATCGTGCGATATCGGCCCTGACGCGTGACGAATAGCTCGCCATAGCTTTCTCCCCCAGCTTGGTCTTTTTTTCAGCCGACCCGGCCAAATCGTTGACGCCACGACATTTTCCGATTCCGGTTTATGTATGTCGAACACGTGAACGCCCCGTGATGGTGCATTGCACAATTTGCATTGCTGCCATGCACCAATAGCGCTTTTAAATCGATATGACCCCACCTATCTTCAGGGCGTACACAAAGACGGAATGATCCGAAAGAAAGACGAAACGAGAAATACCATGAACCTGATCCGCAACTACCGCAACTGGCGCCGCTACCGGGACACCGTTTCCGAGCTGAGCCGCCTGAGCAACCGCGAACTGACCGACCTCGGCATCAGCCGCAGCGATATCCACTACGTCGCTCGCAAGGCGGTCTAATCCTCTTCGGACCGCGAATGGTCCGAACCAGTTTGACTTGAAAAGAGAACGACAATGAACCTGATCCGCAACTATCGTAACTGGCGCGTTTATCGCTCGACGGTTACCGAGCTGGGTCGCCTTTCGAACCGCCAGCTGCATGATCTCGGTATCGTCCGCGACGAGATCAAGATCATCGCCCGCAAGGCGATCTAATCACGGAATTTCGCCAGGGTCGACCTCCTCCCCGACCCTGACGAATACGGTCAGCCTTCACCTCCTCCCGAGGGTTGACCACAAAAACGGCGCCCGCCGCACCTCCTCCCGCGGCGGGCGCTGTTTCCCAGGGCGAAACGAGTTTCGTCCCCAAGGGTTTCGCCCCCTTTCATCAGGCGAAACGAATTTCGTCAAAGCCGACCTCCTCCCCGGCGATGACGAATACGGTCGATCTTCACCTCCTCCCGAGGATCGGCCAGCAAAACGACACCCGCCGGACCTCCTCCCCCGGCGGGTGTTGTTGTTTTCAGGGTCGATTCACTCTGGGAGCCGTTTTGGCGGGACGTCCCCTGTCCTCAGTCCAGCGCACCGCTTTCCAGCACGCCCCGTTTCTTCCACTGGCTCAGCGGAAAAATGTCCGGCGCGCCGCCCATCGCCGCATACCAGGAATCCACCACCCATTCGGTGCCTCCGCGGTCGCTGATCACCGCCGTCCAATGGGGATAGCGCCCGTCGACAAACAGGCCTCGCGAGGCATTGTCCTCGACCTTGTGAAACCTGAGCAATTTTCGCTCGGCAAGGTAGACCAGCAGCGCATGCGTATTGGTCGATTCGTCGACACAATCCATCTGGCCCTTGATGCGCGATGCACCGAATTCCGACTGCGCCAGATCGCGAACGCCGGTAGCCCGGAAAATGCGCTGCTCGAAATAGCGGACAGCTTTCTTGACAGCGGAACGCTCGGCTTGGGGCGAACCCGCGCCCGCACGCAGGATGGAGCGGAAACGCGCGCCGTCACCGGGGCCAAGCGCCAACATCGTGCGATAGTTGCAACTATAGCCATGGCATATGGGGATCCGCTTGGAGGCCGTCGCGGCCAGTTCGCCGGCGGCCGCTGATCCGCCCATGGCGATCACGGCTACCAGAAAGATCACTTTGGCAAAGATCCCGAGACTCCCGTCCATTCTCCGACAGTAGACGATTGCAGCACTTGGCGCCAACAGCGCGGCTAACTCGGGCAATTGCAATCGCAGCTACAAGCGACTATTTCGGCGCTCATGAACAAGAATCCCATTCACGTCATCGGCGGCGGTCTCGCCGGCTCCGAAGCCGCTTGGCAGGCGGCCGAAGCCGGCGTTCCCGTTGTCTTGCATGAAATGCGCCCCGTCCGCGGCACCGATGCGCACAAGACGGATGGGCTGGCCGAACTGGTCTGTTCCAATTCCTTCCGTTCCGACGATGCGCAGACCAACGCCGTCGGCCTGCTGCATGCCGAAATGCGGCTGGCCGGATCGCTGATCATGAGCGCCGGCGATGCAAACCAGGTGCCGGCCGGTGGCGCGCTTGCCGTCGACCGCGACGGATTTTCCGAAGCGGTGACCAACAAGCTCGAAGCGCACCCGCTCATCACCATCCAGCGCGAGGAAGTGCCCGGTCTGCCGCCTGCGGACTGGGACCAGGCGATCATCGCCACCGGCCCGCTGACCGCACCTGGGCTCGCCCAATCGATCGCGGAAGTGACCGGCGCGGATGCGCTCGCCTTCTTCGATGCCATCGCGCCGATCGTCCATTTCGACACGATCGACATGGACATTTGCTGGTTCCAGTCACGCTACGACAAGGTCGGACCCGGCGGCACCGGCAAGGATTACATCAACTGTCCGATGGACAAGGAGCAATATCTCGCCTTCGTAGGGGCGCTTCTGGAGGGCCAAAAGACCGAATTCAAGCAATGGGAAGGCACGCCCTATTTCGACGGCTGCCTGCCGATCGAGATCATGGCCGAGCGCGGCGTCGAGACGCTGCGCCATGGGCCGATGAAGCCGATGGGGCTGACTAATGCGCACAATCCGTCGGTGAAGGCCTATGCCGTCGTGCAGCTTCGCCAGGACAATGCGCTGGGCACGCTCTACAACATGGTCGGCTTCCAGACCAAGCTGAAGCACGCCGAGCAGGTGCGCGTGTTCCGCACTATCCCGGGCCTGGAGAACGCCGAATTCGCCCGCCTCGGCGGCCTGCACCGCAACACCTATATCAATTCGCCGACGCTGCTTGACCATTCGCTGCAGCTGAAATCGCGGCCCGGCCTGCGCTTCGCCGGCCAGATCACCGGTTGCGAAGGCTATGTCGAAAGTGCGGCCATCGGCCTGCTTGCCGGTCGCTTTGCCGCCGCCGAACGGTTGGGCCACGCACCGGCGCTGCCACCGTTGACCACAGCCTTTGGCGCGCTGCTCAACCACATCACCGGCGGTCACATCGTCTCCGACGACGAGCCGGGAAAACGCTCCTTCCAGCCGATGAATGTCAATTTCGGCCTGTTCCCACCGGTGGAAGCACCGAAGTCAGAGGGAAAGCGCCTGCGCGGCAAGGACAAGACCGTCGCCAAGCGGCGTGCGGTGACATCGCGCGCGCTGGCCGACTGCCGCGAATGGCTGGGGCTGCCAGCGCGGGCGGAGGCGGCGGAATAGTCCGCCTGTCTGTTCTTGTCGATCGGGCGCCGGGAGAGTAGGATACTATCCTACTCTCCATCATAGGGAGCAATTCCATGGAGCCCGCCGAGAAGCTGTCAGTCACCATCACGCCTGCCATGGCGCGCATGATCCGTGAAAAAGTCGAGGACGGCTCCTTCGGATCGGCAAGCGAAGTCATCCGCGCAGCACTTCGCGCCTTCCAGCGCGAGGAGGAAGAGCATGCCGAGCGCATGGCCTCGATCAGGGCGCGCGTGAAGGCATCGATCGAGGATACGAGACCGGGCTATTCGGGAGAAGAGGTTCGCGCTCACCTTCGGGAATTCGTCGCCCGACATTCGAGCCGTGCTGATGATTCAGCGGCTTGAGGTCGAGTATCGAGAAACTGCCAGGAATGATCTGGCCGACATTTTCAGAAACATCGTAGAGGCTGGCGGGAATCCGGATGTCGCGCTGAAGTTCGTCTTGCGCATCGAAGACCGCTGTCAGAGCATCGGCAATGCGCCTCGCGGCGGCCGATCGCGCGACGACCGTTCGAGCACTCCGCGATCATTGCTTACGTTGTCAGCGACGATCTCGTTCGCATCGTCAACATCTTCTATGGTGGTCGCGACTACGAGATGCTGATGCGCGATGCCGGATCGAGCGATCCATCGTGACAGACCTCAACGGCTGCGGTGGTAGTTCCGGCTTTCTGGATTCCTCATACTTGGCAGCCTTCAGGCGTCCGGCCAGCCTCGCGTCGCGCAGCGCAACAGCAGCCAATGCCGGCGCCAGGCCGAAAGCCGTGTCGCGCCGCTCAGAAGCGAATGACGAGAACTTTCCATCTTGCTGAGATAGGCGCGCGAGAGAGCCAGCGGCAGAAATGCCGGGCGCAGCGAAACCGGCAAAGCCGACGCGCCGCCTTCGAATGCCGCAAGATGTTCCCGCGCCAGCGCGATCATCGCCGCCACAGCGCGTTCCGCCCCCAGCCCACCATCGCCCGCAACGAACTCCTCGGGCGACGACCCTGCCGCGGCCAGAATGTCGGCCGGGACAAAGCATTGCCCGCGCTTGCGGTGCTGCGGCAGCAGCAGCAACAGGCCGGTCATCGCCTGTGCGCAGCCTGCCCTGCCCGCAAGTTCGGAAAACCGCGGCGCTTGGGCGGGGTCAAGCACCATCGCCGCAAGCTGGATGAGCGCCGCTGCGGTCTCGCCGCAATAGCCTTCCAGATCGATGCGAGACGGCATAGGGTCGTCATAGAGATCGAAGATGCGGGCTTCGAGCATATTATCGAAGGCAAGTTTCGGCAGACGGTGGGCGGAAATCGTCGCCTTTAACGCGTCCGCGACTGGGTGACCGATACCTGCCCCGTCGTCCTCGGCTGCGATGACATCGCGCCACCATTGCAGCCGCACCTCGCCCGGCAGCGCCTCGCGGATACGGTCGCGGATGCCAGATATCTCGGCATTGAAGGCATAGAGCGAAAACAGCGCGTCACGCTTGTCCTCAGGCGCATAGAGCGCGGAAACATAGCGGTCATGGTCGGCGGCTCGCACCGTTTCCATGACGATTTTGGCGTTTTCGCTCACGTCACTCGACGGCGATCAGTGCGGCGGCCACCGCACGGTTTTCCGCCAGAAGAACATTGTAGGTCCGCACGGCAGCGCCGGTCGACATCGGATCGGCCGTAATGCCCGCCGTCTTCAGCGCGGCACGCAGCGCTGCCGGCAACGGCTTGAGATCCTTGCCGGCGCCGACCAGCAGGATCTCGACCTTGTCAGCCTCGTTGAGCAGCTTGGCGAAATCCGCCGCCGTCAGCGCCAGGGGGTCGGCCGGCTCCCAACCGTAGATGCCCGACGGCAGGCACAGCAGCGAGCCGCGATGCGACATGTCGGCGAAACGGAACCCGCCATTGCCGTAGGCCTCGATCGGCGCGCGGCCAGGGAAATGCGCTTCGCGGATGACGATGCCTTTTGCCACGGGCGCAGCAATCGTCAGGTTGCCACGGCTTTGCCGCCGCTCACCCGCTTCTCCTCATCGGCCGCCGCGGCCTGTGGCCGCAGCTTGAACAGGATGAGCAACGGAGCGGCGATAAAGATCGACGAATAGGTTCCGAAGACGACGCCGAACAGCATCGCCAGCGTGAACGAACGGATCACCTCGCCACCGAACAGGACCAGCGCCAGAAGCGCCAGGATCGTCGTCACCGCGGTCAGCGTCGTTCTCGACAGCGTCTCGTTGATGGCGTTGTTCAACAATTCCGGCAGCGGCATCTTCTTGTATTTCCTGAGATCCTCGCGAACACGGTCATAGACGACGATCGTGTCGTTCAGCGAATAGCCGATGATGGTCAGGATCGCCGCCAGCGACGATTGGTTGAATTCGAGCCCGGTGATGACGAAGAAGCCGATGGTCATGACGATGTCGTGCACCGTCGCGATGATGGCGCCGACCGCGAACTGCCATTCGAAGCGGAACCACACATAGGCCAGGATGCCAAGCAGCGCGACCAGCATAGCGATCGTGCCTTGCTTGGCGAGCTCGCCGGAAACCGTCGGCCCCACCACTTCGACGCGGCGGAAATCATACTGGTCCTGCAGCTCGCCGCGCACCTTGTCGATGACGGTCTGCTCGGCATTCTCGCCGCCATCCTGTGTGCCGACGCGGATCAAAACGTCGTTCGGCTCGCCGAATTGCTGGACCTGCACTTCGCCGATGTTGAGTTCCGTCAGCCTGCCGCGGATATCGGCAAGATCGGCGGTGCCATCCTTGGCCTGCACCTCGATCAGCGAACCGCCCTTGAAGTCGATGCCGTAATTGATGTCGACGGTCATGAACAGCACGACCGACAGCACCGATAGCAGGCTCGACAGAGCGAACGTCCAGCGGCGGATGCCCATGAACGGAATTCTCGTACCGGGCGGAATGAAGGTCACCGGCGCCCGCGGCAATTCCTTCGGCCGCGCCCGGCGAAGCCAGATCGACACCAGCAACCGGGTGAAGGTGAAGGCGGTGAAGACGGTAGTCAGAATGCCGATGGCGAAGGATATGGCAAAACCCTTCACCGGCCCCGTGCCGATCCAGAACAGCACCACGGTCGCGATCAGCGCTGTGACGTTGGAATCGACGATGGTCGCCAGAGCCTTGGTGAAACCGGTGTCGATCGCCTGGATGACCGAGCGGCCGGCTCTTCGCTCCTCGCGGATGCGCTCGTAGATGAGAACGTTGGAATCGACCGCCATGCCGATGGTCAGCACGATACCGGCAATGCCCGGCAAGGTCAGCGTCGCGCCCAGAAGCGACAGCAGCCCGATGATCATCGCCACATGCACCGCCAGCGCAAGGTTGGCGAGGAAGCCGAGGAAGCCGTAGGCGACGAACATGAAGGCGACGACGAGAATCGACCCGACCACGCCGGCGACCTTGCCGGCGTGAATGGAATCTTCGCCGAGCCCAGGACCTACCGTGCGCTCTTCGATCACCGTCAGCGTCGCCGGTAGCGCGCCGGCACGCAACAGCACGGCGAGGTCGTTGGCGCTCTCGGCGGTAAAATTGCCCGAGATTTGGCCGCTGCCGCCAAGGATCGGTTCGCGGATCTGCGGCGCCGAAATCACCTGATTGTCGAGGATAATGGCAAACAGCTTGCCGACATTCTGCGAGGTCGCCTGGCCGAAGCGCGCCGCTCCCTTGGAATCGAAGGTGAACGAAACCACCGGCTCGTTGGTCTGGGAATTATACGTCGCCTGCGCATCGGTGAGATTTTCGCCCGAAACGATGACGCGGTTCTCGATCAGGTACGGAACCGGCGGATCATCCTGCGAATACAACACCGATGATCCCGCCGGCGGACGACCGTTGAGCGCGTCCTGCACCGGCATGGACTGGTCGACCATCTGGAAGGTCAGCTTGGCGGTCTGGCCAAGAATGTCCTTCAGCCTCTGCGGATCCTGCAGGCCCGGCACCTGGACCAGAATGCGGTCGTCGCCTTGGCGTTGCACGATCG
The DNA here is from genome assembly GCF_003997065.1 of Mesorhizobium sp. M6A.T.Ce.TU.016.01.1.1. Lineage (NCBI taxonomy): Bacteria > Pseudomonadati > Pseudomonadota > Alphaproteobacteria > Hyphomicrobiales > Phyllobacteriaceae > Mesorhizobium > Mesorhizobium sp. M6A.T.Ce.TU.016.01.1.1. The sequence goes on from NZ_RZTJ01000017.1 coordinate 32,472, forward strand.
GCTCGGTGGTGCCGAGTTCGTTGACGCGGCGCTCGACGACCTCAAGCGACTGCGCCAACGCCGTCGACGTGCGGTACTTGATGCCGGCATCGGTGACGGCGAACTTGAGCAGGCCGGGCTCGGAATCATCAAGCGACATCTCCTGGACGGAGCCGCCGCTGAACAGGCCGGCGGCCACCGGGTCGGTCAATGTCTTCAGCGCCGTCTTGGCGGCTTCGACCTGACCGGGATCGGTGATGCGAACCTGCACGGCCCGGCCTGATCCGGAAAGGCCGGTGTAACCGATCTTGGCGTCGCGCAGCCGCGTCCTGATTTCGTCGCGTGTCGTCTCCAGCCGATCCTTGATCAGATCATTCGGATCCATCCTGAGCAGGATATGCGAGCCGCCCTGCAGATCGAGGCCGAGCGTCATCTGGCGCTTCGGCACCCAGCTGGGAAGCTGGGCCAGCGTGCTGGCAGAGAAAAGATTGGGCGCAGCGAGGATCACCGTGGCGGCCACGGCCAGCCAGATCAGGATCATCTTGAAGCGCGAGAAATAAAGCATAGGGCGTCGTCCGTCAGGGCGTTCTGGCGGATCGTTCCGCCTGGAATGGGGTTATTTCTTGGCGTTCTGGTTCGCCAAATGCTCGCCTCGAGCACAAGGCAGTTCACTTTGGTGCTGCCATCGGGCTTTCTTCAACTATTGTCAATCTTGCCGGCAAGGCACCAGCGGGCAATAGCACGACGAGATCGTTGGCGCCCTGGACGGGGCGAGCGGGCCGGCGGCGAGAAGACTGGGCGCATCAAGAGCCCCTGCGATGGCCACAGCCACAGCAGATCAGAGTCATCTTCAAGCGCGAAAATACAGCAGTTGGCGTCGTCCGTCAGGGCGTTCTGGCGGATCGTTCCGTCGAGATCCGGTTATTTCTTGGCGTTCTGGTTCGCCACCGGCTCGCCCTTGACGCGCACGTCGGCGATCGTCGAGCGCAGCGCCGTTACCTTGGTTCCACCACCGAGATCGATCTCGAGCTCATTGTCGTCGATCACCTTGGTCACCTTGCCGACGAAACCGCCGCCGGTGACGACCGTGTCGCCGCGGCGAACCGCCGCCAGCATCTCGCCGCGCTTCTTCAACTGCGTGCGCTGCGGCCGGATGATCAGAAAATACATGATCACGAAAATTAGGACAAACGGCAAAATGCTGATGAACATATCCGGGGAGGCGCCGACGCCTTGGGCATATGCCGGTGTCACGAACATCGAGGTACTCCTGAATTTTGAAAAACAGCCGCCAAACCGTCCTGGGAAAATTTGGCGGCCCCGTGAAATTTCGCCGGAATATAGTCGGTAAAGTTGCCAATGCAACTGCGGTCAGGCATTTCGGCTGCTTTTCCGGCTGGTTGAGCCGTGTTAGAGCATGATCCCGAAAACGACGCCCGGTTTTCGGAAAAGATCATGCTCTAACAAAAGGTTGGAACTGGTTCCGAAACGCCGGAACCAGATTAGGTTCCGTGTCATCCCCTCATGAGTGCAAAGATAAAATGAGCGACAGCACCATCGAAGCCCTGAACAAGAAGCTCGACCGCCTGATCGAGGCGGTCGCCCGCCTCGCTCCGCCGCCGGTGCCGGAAACCGATCTCGGCAAGGCCGATTGCTTCGTCTGGCAGGCTGATGCCGGCTATCTGGAGCCGGTGCTCAAGGTCAATCGCGTCGACATCGGCCTGATCCGCGGCGTCGACCGCGTCCGCGACATATTGGTCGACAACACCGAGCGCTTCGCTTCCGGTTATGCAGCCAACAACGTGCTGTTGTGGGGAGCGCGCGGCATGGGCAAGTCCTCGCTGGTCAAGGCCGTGCATGCGGCGGTCAACGCGTCGGCAAAGCTGGACCTGCCGCTCAAGCTCATCGAGATCCATCGCGAAGACATCGACACGCTGCCAAAGCTTATGAATTTGCTGAAGGCAGCACCTTACCGCTTTATCCTGTTTTGCGACGACCTGTCCTTCGACCATGACGACACGTCCTACAAGTCGCTGAAAGCGGCGCTCGAAGGCGGCGTCGAGGGCCGCCCGGCCAATGTGATCTTCTATGCCACCTCGAACCGGCGACATCTATTGCCGCGCGACATGATCGACAATGAACGCTCGACCGCGATCAACCCATCGGAGGCGGTCGAGGAAAAAGTTTCGCTGTCCGATCGTTTTGGCCTCTGGCTCGGCTTCCACAAATGCTCACAGGACGAGTATCTCGACATGATCGACGGCTATATCAGCCATCACGGCCTTGCCATCGACCCCGAGACGCTGCGCGCCGAGGCGCTGGAATGGGCGACGACGCGCGGCAGCCGTTCGGGCCGCGTTGCCTGGCAGTTCACCCAGGATCTGGCAGGCCGGCTCGGCAAATCGCTCAAGGATTAGACCATGATCCCGAAAAGTGGAGCCCGGTTTTCGGACAAGATCATGGTCCAGAAAAGCGACTGAAAAAGCCCGCCCCTTACGGAGCGGGCTGAGCCGGCGGGCCGGACTGGAGGTCAGGCGGCGCGCAATCGCTTTTCTTCTTCTATTCGAGATAGGTCGAAGGATCGACTTCCTTTATTCGAGATAGGTCGAAGGATCGACTTCCTTTATTCAAGATAGGTCGAAGGATCGACCGGCGCCGAGTTCTTGCGGACTTCGAAATGCAGTTTCGGCGAGTCGGTGGTGCCGCTCATGCCGGACTGCGCGATTTCCTGGCCGCGCTTGACCTTCTGGCCGCGCTGGACCTCGATCGAACGGGCGTGGCCATAGACCGTGACCAACCCGTTCTCGTGGCGAACCAGCACCGTATTGCCGAATTCCTTGAGACCATCGCCGGCATAGATGACGACGCCGTTCTCGGCCGCCTTGACCGGGGTTCCTTCCGGCACGGCAATGTCGACACCGTCCTTGCCGCCGCCAAAGCCGGAGATCACGCGGCCGCGCACCGGCCACCGCATCTTGCCGATGCCTGTGGCGTTGGGCGCCACCGCGTCATCGTCCTCGGCCTGCTGGATGACCTTCGCATCCTTCTTCGGCGGCGTGTAGGCGGCGAGCGTCTCCGACGGCGTGGTCTTTGCCGCAGGCGAAGTGGTGGCTGTCGTTACCGGATCGACCTTTGCCGGCTTGGCGCTGGCAACCGTCGCGGTTCCGCCGGCCGGCACCTTCAGGGTCTGGCCAATCTTGAGCAGGCCGTCCTGCATGCCGTTCGCCTGCTTCAACGCAGCCACGCCGACGCCGGTTTTCCTGGCGATGGCCGACAGCGTATCGCCCTGCTGGACCGTGTAGGTGCCACCGGCACCAGCCGTCCTGGACGCGGGTTTTCCGTCCTTCGGCTGGCTCGCGGCCGCCGAGGCATCCACCTGCGCGGCGGACTTGCCCTCCTTGAGCTTCGGCTGCTGCGGCAGCACGGCTACCATCTCCGGCGCCTTGGCCGGCAAATCGTGCTTGGTGTCGTTCGCAGGCTTGGCGTCGGCCAGCTTCGGCGCCGGTTTCTTGCCCGAATAGGCATAGGCCGGGATGACGAGCTTCTGGCCGGTCTTCAGCCCGTTGGTCGCGCTCAGCCCATTGACTTTCATAAGGGCATCGGCGGGCACGCCGTAGCGCCGCGACAGGCCGGAAATGGTCTCGCCATCCCTAACGATGATCTCGGTGGCGCGCGGTTCGCCGCCTGCCGTCGCCATGCGCGGAGCGTCGGACTGTGCGTCCTTGAACGGCTTTGCCACTGTCCCGGTTGCAGTCCGGTCGACCTGGGGGGCGGCTGGCGCCGAAGCGGTGCGGGCCGGCGCCAACGCGGGGGCTGGCTGCGACTGGCTGACCGGCGGCAATTGCTGTGTCGTAACCGGTTCGAGGCTTGAGCGGCTGACCGACTGGGTATGGCTGCCGTCGAGCGGCGCGGCCGAGACCGGGACATCGCCGGGATAAGGCTGGGCGGCGTCCTGCTTGTCGATGATGGTGCGCTGGTTGTTGGTCGAGGAGGTGAAGACGTCATCGACGCTGTTGAACCGCGAGACCTGGGAACTGCATCCCGCCGCGGTGCCCGCAACCATAAGGACGGCGAAACCGCGCGCCAGGTTGCGTCCGTTTGCCTTCAAAATACTGAATTGCATCGCATTTACCCGCAGATACCCGGTACAGACTGACCGTGATTAAAGCGCGTTAATGTTACTGGTCGGTTAAACCTCTAGAATCAGACGCAAATTTTCTTAAAATATTTAAGGCTGAACGTAGGGGATCGAGATTCAGGCCGAGCCGGAGACGAAGAATTGGCCGAAGGCCCTCAGCTTCGTCATCCTAGGGCGAAGCAGGAGCGAAGCTCCGTCGCGGGGACCCTAGGATGACAAAACACCCGCCCCCAAGCGCGCGATGCTTCGGATAATCAGATGACCGCGGCTACGCTGCGCAGGATCGGCTGCAGGCGGACGAGGCCGATGTCCTCACGTTCGAATCGGCTGCCGACCTTGGTCAGTTTGGCCAGCACCTGCTCGCCCTCCTCGGGTCCGATCGGTGCGATGACGATGCCGCCGCTCGACAATTGATCGAGCAGGAAGCGCGGCAGGCTGTCGAAGGCCACCCATGCGACGATGCGATCGAACGGCGCTTCATTGGCCAATCCGTTGGAGCCGTCCGCTTGGCGCACGATGACATTGCCGATGCCGAGCGCCTCGAAGCGCTGTTTGGCCTGCTCGGCCAGCGTCTTGTAGCGGTCGATGGTGACGACGCGCGCGGCAAGCCGCGACATCACCCCCGCCGTGTAGCCCGACCCGGTGCCGATCTCGAGCACGCGGTTGCCCGGCTCGATGGCAAGTGCTGCGATCACCGCTGCTTGCAGATCGGCGCCCTCGATCGCCTCGCCGCATTCGATCGGCAGCATCCGGTCCGACCAGGCGATCGGATGGAACTGCGCGGAAAGGAAGCCGCGCCGCGGCGTCGCCTCGAAGGCGGCGATCAGCGCCTTCGGCACGACGCCCTTGCCACGCAAGCGGAGCAGGAACGCGGCGAAGCCTTCCCGGTCGTCGACCGTCGGACCGTGGTTCAGGTTCATGCGAGCGCCTTGGTCAGTTGATCGCGGATTTCATGAGCGGTGAGATCGAGCTGCAGCGGCGTCACCGACACCAGCCGGTTGCGCAAGGCATAGAGGTCGGTGCCTTGCTTGCCCTCGACCGGCTCGCGGCCGAAGCGCAGCCAATAATAGGGAAGCCCGCGGCCGTCGCGGCGCTCGTCGACCCACAGGCTGTGGACGAGCTTGCCTTGCGAGGTGACCACCGTGCCGGCGACCTCTTCTGGCGCGCAATTGGGAAAATTAACGTTGAGCAGCACGCCGTCCGGCAGGGGCATGGCGACAAGCTTTTTGAGTAGCGCCGGTGCCAGCGCCTCGGTGGTCTCGTAGGGAACGACGCGATCCTCGCCGACGTAGGAATAGGCCTGGCTGAGCGCGATCGAGCGCACGCCGAGCAGCGCACCTTCCATGGCGCCGGCGACAGTGCCCGAATAGGTGACGTCGTCGGCGATGTTGGCGCCGGAATTGACGCCGGACAGGATCAGGTCGGGTGCTGCGGGCAGGATCTTCTTCACGCCCATGATGACGCAATCGGTCGGCGTGCCACGCACGGCAAAGTGTTTTTCGCCGATCTTGCGCAGGCGCAGCGGCTCCGAGATCGACAGCGAATGCGCGTAGCCGGACTGGTCCTGCTCCGGCGCCACCACCCAGACATCGTCCGACAGCGTGCGGGCGACGCGTTCAAGCGATGCAAGGCCTTCGGCATGGATGCCGTCATCATTGGTCAGGAGGATGCGCATTATTTCGATTCGATCTTTTCCAGACCGCCCATGTAAGGCCGAAGCGCTTCAGGAATGGTTACGCTGCCATCCTCATTCTGATAGTTTTCGATGACGGCAATAAGAGCGCGGCCGAGGGCGGTGCCGGAGCCGTTCAGCGTGTGGACGAAGCGGTTGCCCTTGCCGTCCTTGTCCTTGTAGCGGGCGTCCATGCGCCGCGCCTGGAAATCGCCGCACACCGAGCAGGACGAAATCTCGCGATAGGCGTTCTGGCCCGGCAGCCAGACCTCGATGTCGTAGGTCTTGCGCGCGCCAAAGCCCATGTCGCCGGTGCACAGCGTCATGGTGCGGAACGGCAGGCCGAGCCGCTTCAGCACTTCCTCGGCGCATTCGGTCATCCGCTCGTGCTCGGCGAGTGACGAGTCCTGGTCGGTGATCGACACCAGCTCGACCTTGTAGAACTGGTGCTGGCGCAGCATGCCGCGCGTGTCGCGTCCGGCCGAGCCCGCTTCCGAACGGAAGCACGGCGTCAGCGCCGTATAGCGCAGCGGCAGTTTTTCATGCGGCGTGATTTCCTCGCGCACGAGATTTGTGAGTGGCACTTCAGCGGTGGGGATGAGCCCAAGCCTGCCGTCTCCACGCGGGGCGAAGAACAGATCCTCCTCGAACTTCGGCAGTTGCCCCGTACCGAAAAGAGCCTCGTCTTTCACCATCAGCGGCGGCTGGATCTCCTCATAGCCATGCTCGGTCGTGTGCAGATCCAGCATGAATTGGCCAAGCGCGCGTTCCATTCGCGCCAGCCCACCCTTCAGCACCGTGAAGCGCGAGCCGGACAGCTTCGCCGCCCGCTCGAAATCCATCATGCCGAGCGCTTCGCCGATCTCGAAATGCTCCTTCACCCAGTTCGGACGCGTTGGCACCTTGCCGACGATGCGCTTGACGACATTGTCGTCCTCGTTCTTGCCGACCGGCACGTCGTCGAGCGGCACATTGGGCAGCTCGGCCAATGCGTCATTCAGCGCCTTGTCGAGTTCGCGTTCGCGCGCCTCGCCGTTCTGGATGAAAGCCTTGATCTCGCCGACTTCGGCTTTGAGTTTTTCGGCAAGGGCGGCGTCGCCCGAACGCATGGCATTGCCGATCTCCTTCGAGGCGGCGTTGCGGCGCTCCTGCCTGGTCTGCAGCTCAGTGAGATGCTCGCGCCGCGCCTCGTCCCTGGCGATCAGATCATCGACCGTGGACTGCGCGTCATCGCTGGACCACGAGCGCTTCTTGAGCGCCTCGACGAGGACCTTCGGGTTGTCGCGAATCCATTTGATGTCAAGCATGGTCTTGAACGCTCCTGAGCTAGGTCAGAGGGCGTAAACCGCATCCTTGACCGATGCAAGACGTCAAAGTCGAGTTCCTTCGCGCCCCCTCTGTCCTGCCGGACATCTCCCCCGCGGGTGGGGAGATCGGCCGTCACTGCGGCTTTCGCCAACCTCCAGCGCTAAAGAAATGAGCCGTCGCCGAAGCTGCCAATCTCCCTCCGTGTGGGGGAGATGCCAAGTGGCGGCAAGAGGGCAGGACAGAGGGGGCGCTGTCCCGCAAACCTTGATTAAGGCCTCCGGCCAGCCTACGTCGAAGGCGCGTCCGCGGGCTTTTCGGCCACCTCTTCTGCGGCCTCCCGCTTCTCGCGCGCCAGACGTTCCCGTTCCTTGCTACGCTCGATCAGCCGGGCCGACCAGATTGAGACCTCGTAGAGAATGATCGTTGGGATGGCGAGGCCGATCTGGCTTATCGGGTCGGGCGGTGTCAGCACAGCCGCGACGACGAAGGCGATGACGATCGCCCATTTGCGCTTTTCGACCAGCGCCTGCGACGACAGCATGCCGACCCGCGCCATGAGGCTGGTCACCACCGGCAACTGGAACACCAGGCCGAAGGAAAAGATCAGCGTCATGATCAGGCTGAGATATTCCGACACTTTCGGCAGCAACGAAATCTGCACTTGGTCGTCAGTGCCGGCCTGCTGCATGGCGAGGAAGAACCACATCACCATCGGCGTGAAGAAGAAATAGACCAGCGACGCGCCCATCAGGAACAGGATCGGCGAAGCGATCAGGAACGGCAGGAAAGCGTTGCGTTCGTTCTTGTAGAGGCCGGGCGCGATGAATTTGTAGATCTGCGTGGCGATCAGCGGAAAGGCGATCACCATGCCGCCGAACATTGCCAGCTTCACCTGGGTGAAGAAGAATTCCTGCGGCGCCGTGTAGATCAGCTCAACCTTGTGTGGGTCGAGCCCTGCCCATTGGGTCGCCCATTTGAACGGCACGACCAACAGGTTGAACAGTTGCTTGGCGAAAAAGAAGCAGAACAGGAAGGCGACGAAGAACCCGCCGATCGACCACATCAGTCGCCGGCGCAATTCGATCAGATGCTCCATCAGCGGAGCCGCCGATTTATCGATCTCGTCCTTTTCCGAAACGCTCACTTGCTGGCTCCCGCCGTCTTTTTGGCGGCTGCAGTCGGCTTCTTCACCGCTGCCGGTGCAGGCTTCGGCTCGGCCTTTTTAGCTGCGGTCTTTGTCACGGCAGGTCTTGCTGCTGCCGCTGGCTTGGCTGCGGCCTTGGGGGCCGGCATCGCTTTCGCTGGCGCAGGCTTCTTCTTCGCTGCCGAGGCCTTTTGCGGTGCAGCCGGCGTTGCCGTCCCGACAGGCGACGGCACCACCGACTCATCGGTCATCGCCGGAAAGATCGGCGCCGCCGGCGCCGCTTCCGGAGCACTGACGCCCGGCAGCACCGTCGCGCCATTCTTCAGCTCGGTCTCCTGCGGTGGCGAAGCAGCTGGCGTGACCGGGTCGATGGCCGGCTTCGGCTTCATCACCGCATCGACACCTGAACGGACATCGGCTGCCGCCTGCTCGAACGGATTGAGCTGTTTCCTGATCTCGGCGGCCGGGTTGAGGCTCCTGAGTGAATCGACCGACTTCTTGACGTCGTCAAGCTCGGCCTCCTTCAGCGCATCGTTGAACTGTTTCTGGAAGTCGGCTGCCATGCCGCGCAGCTTTGTCGTCGTGCGCCCGAAGGTGCGCAGCATGTTGGGCAAATCCTTGGGCCCGACGACCACGATCATGACGATCGCGATCACCAGCATCTCGGTCCAGCCGATGTCGAACATGGCGATACGTTCCGACTAAAGTTTTGGGCTCAGCTCTTGCTGGCCTTTTCCTTCACTGCCGAAACGGTTTCGTCGGCACGATGTTCGACGGTGCGCTTGTCCTCGGCAACATCGTCGTCGGCCATGCCCTTCTTGAAGCTCTTGATGCCCTTGGCCATGTCACCCATCAGCTCAGGTATCTTGCCGCGGCCGAACACCAGCAGCACGATCACCAGCACGATCATCCAGTGCCAAATCGAAAATGAACCCATAACAATCTCTCTCGAATGTTTTCTCTGACGATGATCTATGCGCTTTCGCGTCGGGATTCAAACACAACCGCGACAGAGTTTATAAATGAGTGGCCGAAGTCACGCACTTTCGGCGCCGTAGCCCGCTACCAATCGGCGCAGCCCCGAAAACCAACGGCTTTCGGCGCGTCGTTTGCGGTCAATCATCCTCGACACGCGGCGTCAACAGGCCGAGTTCCTCGAGGTCGATGTCGGTCAGCGGATCCTCGTCGTCGGTCAGCGCATCCGGATCGGCCGGCGGCAGCGGAATGGAGAAATTCGACGGCATGCGGCCCGAAAGCAGCCCGGCGCCCTTCAATTCCTCCATGCCGGGAAGATCGCGGATCTCCTCCAATGCGAAATGGTCGAGGAAAATGTCGGTGGTGCCGTAGGTGACGGGACGGCCGGGCGTGCGGCGCCGACCGCGCATCTTCACCCATTCGGTCTCCATCAGCGTGTCCAGCGTGCCCTTCGAGGTCTCGACGCCTCTGATGTCCTCGATCTCGGCTCGCGTCACCGGCTGGTGATAGGCGATGATCGCCAGCACTTCGAGCGCCGCGCGGGAAAGCTTCCTCTGCTGCACTGTGTCGCGGCTCATCAGGAAAGCGAGGTCGCCGGCGGTGCGGAACGCCCAGGCATCGGAGACGCGCACCAGATTGACGCCGCGCCGCGCATAAATCTGCTGCAGTTCGGCCATCGCCGCGGCAATGTTGATGCCATCGGGCAGGCGCGCGGCAAGCTGCTTTTCGCTGACCGGCTCGGCGCTGGCGAAAACGATCGCCTCGGCCATGCGCACGGCTTCCGCCATATGCAGCCGCTCGCCAGGATTCTGGGAAAAGTTCTGCGCCTGATTTTCTGCCGGAGTCTCGCCGAGCATGCCGTCTTCGGTCTCGTCGTCGACCTTGAACGGAATGACCGAAGCGTTGGCGCGTTCACTCATGATGCCACCTCGACTGCCCTGATGTCTTGCGCACGGCCGCGCAGATAAAGCGGCGCGAACACCTCGTCTTGCCGCATTTCCATTTTGCCTTCGCGCACCAGTTCCAGCGTGGCCGCAAACGAGCTGGCAATCGCGGTACGCCGCTCATCCGGGCCGATCAGATATTCGACCAGGAAACTGTCCAGCGCCGTCCAGTCGGCAAACGTGCCGATCAGCCTGTTCAGGATATCGCGCGCGTCCTTGAGCGACCACACACCGCGCCTGGCGATGGTCACATTGGTGATCGCCTGTTTCTGGCGCTGCTGCGCATAGGCGGTCAGCAGATCGTAGAGCGAGGCCGAATAGGCGTTGCGTTTCTCGACGATGACCATTTCCGGCATGCCGCGGGCGAACACGTCGCGTCCGAGCCGGTTGCGGTTAACCAGGCGTGCCGCCGCGTCGCGCATCGCTTCCAGCCGCTTCAACCGGAATTGCAGCACCGCTGCCAGCTCCTCGCCGCTTTCGCCGTCGTCTCCAGGTTGTTTGGGGATCAAAAGCTTCGACTTGAGAAACGCCAGCCACGCCGCCATCACCAGATAGTCGGCGGCAAGCTCCAGCCTGAGCGCCCTCACCTTCTCGACGAAGGCCAGATATTGCTCAGCCAGCGCCAGGATCGAGATGCGCGACAGATCGACCTTCTGGTTGCGGGCAAGATGCAGCAGAAGATCGAGCGGGCCTTCAAACCCGTCGACGTCAACGACCAGCGCAGGATCGCCGGTCAGCCGCGAATCGTCGTTCTCGGCCCACAGACGGTCCATCGGTGCGGCCTTGCCGGCCTTACTGTCCAATGTTTCCGCCACCTACTGTCGCTTTCCTTTGCTTCTATCTTCTTGTTTGACCATGATCTGTTCCGAAAAACCGGCTCCCACTTTTCGGGATCATGGTCTAGGCCACCGCATCGAAATAGGTGGCGAATTCGGCGCGTATCTCGGTCTCATCAGCCCGATCGCGGTTCTTGATATAGGTCAGCGCCCGTTGCGCGCGGCGCAGCGACGTGCCTTCAAGCCCTGTTGTGCGCGACGCAATGCCGGCCATCTCCTCGAAAACGCCGTTGCAGTGAAGGACCAGATCGCAGCCCGCCGCAAGGATCGCGGCCGCCTTTGTCGGGAAATCCCCAGAAAGTGCCTTCATCGAGGTGTCGTCGCTCATCAACAGCCCGTCGAAGCCGATTTCGCCGCGGATGATCTCATCGATGACCTTGCCGGACGTCGTGGCCGGGTTCTTCGGGTCGATCGCGCTGTAGACGACATGCGCCGTCATCGCCATCGGCAAATGATTGAGCTCCCTGAACGGGGCGAAATCATGCCGCTGCAAGTCGCTCATCGAGGCATCGACGGTCGGCAGTTCGAAATGCGTGTCGGCAAAGGCCCGTCCATGCCCGGGAATATGCTTCATGACCGGCAGCACGCCGCCCGACATCAACCCTTCAGCCGCCGCGCGACCCAGTTCGATGACGGCACGAGGCTCCTTGCCATAGGCGCGGGCGCCGATGACGTCGCTGGCGCCCTCGATCGGCACGTCGAGCACCGGCAGGCAATCGGCTGTGATGCCATAGCGCGAGAGATCGAAGGCATGCAGCCGCGCCAACAGCCAGGCGGCGCGGTTGCCGGCGTCGTGGTCGTTGCGCCACAAGGCGCCGAGCGCACCACCGGCGGGATAGTTCGGCGCCAGCGGCGGCCGCAAACGCTGCACCCGGCCGCCTTCCTGATCGATGAACACCGGGGCGTCCGGGCGCTCGATACAGTCGCGCATTGCGGCGACCAGATCGCGGATCTGCTCGGTCTCGCCGATGTTGCGCGCAAACAGGATGAATCCCCACGGGCATTCATTGCGATAGAATTTGATTTCGTCGCGTGTGAGCGATTTCCCGGCGCAGCCGAGGATCATGGATTTTGATTCGGTCATGGACAGGAGTTTAGAGCTTCACGCGAACAAAGGGAATCGCATCGAGCCACATGCGGTTGAGCCAGAATCCCTTCCCACAAAGATCTCCTTCCACATAAAAAAACCGGCCACATAAAAAAACCGGCGCGGTCTGTGACCGCGCCGGCTCTTTCCGCCCAAGGGCGGGAGATTTGAAACGGCTAGCGCGACACGAAGCAGTTGCCGCCGGCAGCCTTGTAGCTGGTGCACAGGTTGATCGCATCGTTGCGCGACTGCGCCGGCACCCGGACGCGGTAGAACGTTCCCTTGCCGGCGATCTCGGCCTTGACGATGTTGGCGGTGCGGCCAGCCAGCACGCTGCCGTAGCGGCGCTGCAGGTCCGCATAGCTGGACTGGGCGCTTTCGACAGTCGGCTGCGAGGCGATCTGCATCGACCACGAGCCACCGCCGGTCGAGGCCGCCGCCGGATTGATGGACGCAACCTGGTCCGGCTTGACCTCGCCGACGACGTCGACAGGCTGGTCGGACGGACGTTGCGGCGCCACCGGAACCGTGGCCGGCGTATTGGCAGGCTGGCTGGTTTGGGCATCGGCCTCAGACTTGGGCGCGGCTGCCGGCTCGGCTGTTTCCGGCCTGGCGGTTTCGGTCTGGTCGCCACCCAGTTGGTCGCCACCCAGTAAGTTACCACTTGCCTGGTCGACAACAGGCGGGACCGTGCCGGTCTGCTCCGCTTCGCCGGCCTGACCCGCCGGGGCCACATGCTGCGGCGCCGGATCGACAGGGTCGACGGCAGCCACCTGCGCTACCGCAGGCGCCGGATCCTCCCGCGCAACCAGTGAGCCATCTGATTTGACGACCATGGTTCTCACCTTGCGCGGCGCGACGGCGACGACATCGGGGTCTATGCCTTTGTCAGCCTCTTGCAGAACCTGGGCAATACGATCCTCGGACTTGGGCGTCGGCGCGGCGGCGACGTCGGCATTTCCGGCCGCTTGCGTGCCGCCGGCCGCATCGACGCCTTCAGCCGCGTCGAAGTCGTCGGGCGAAAGATCGACCACACGGCTCTGCGGCGGCTCCTTGGCCGTGACGTCCACGGGCTCTTCGGCGTTGGTGACCAGTTTTTCCTGGACCGGTTCGGCAGGCTTCGCGCCACCCTTGGCCACGGCGTCATAAACCTTGTTTTCCTGGTTCGGCACGACGGTGCCGCCCGGATTTTCAGGCCTGATCTTGATCGGTGCGTTGTCCGCCTTGACGATGACCGGCGCGTCGTTGCCGCCGTTGCCACCGAAAGACAGCGCGAAGGCGCCGAGACCGCCGGCGATCGCCACGGCGCCTACAACCGCGGCGACCAGCAGGCCGCGGCGCCGGGGCCTCGCGGTATCCTGTTCCAGGCCTGGAACCGACATGGCCTCATCCAGCTCGGGATCGTAGTCGAGTTCGTCTAAGCCAAAGTCGTTGGCCTGCGGAGCCGGCCGGCCGGCTGGCAAGTCGCCCAGATCGAAGCCGCTGGCGGCATCGGCATAAGCCGCACTGACGGGCGCTTCTGCGGGTCTCGCCGCATAGGTCCGCGTTTCAACGCGGTCGGGCTCATAGCCTGACTGGAACCCGGCCCCTGACTGGAATCCGGCATTGTAGGATTCGTCGTCATACGCCGCGCTGCGCGCCGGGGCGGCAGCGACGTCCACGGCATTCATTTCCGTGAGAAGGCTGGCGAACTCGGTGTCGAGATCGTCATAAGCAGGCGCCGCCGGTTCGTCTTCATTGAAGTCGAGGTCCGGAATATCGAGGTCGTCCGCCAGCGCCACGACGCGCTCGGGCACATCGACCGTCTCGACATCGGGCATCTCGTCATACGCCGAAGACTGTTCGCTTTGCGCTGGCGCAGATGCCGCATTGGCGGCATCGTCTTCGGCCGGCTCATCCTGATAGGCCAGGTCGTCCTGATAGGAGGGGGCCGCAGCCATTGGCGGTGTCGTTTCCGTGGTCTTCACCGAGGCCACTTCCGTGGTCCTCGCCGAAGCCGTCGGCTGGGCTGCAAAGGCAGGCTGCGACTGTGCGACCGGCGTTACGCGGCTCCACGAACGGGCCGGCGCCGGCGCGGCGGAGCGTGCCGCCATCCAGTTGAGCGAATCATCCGGATCTTCCTGGTGAGCGGCGGCCGCAACGTTATCGTCGTCGCCATGATCCAGACCGATGTCCTTGGCGAAGGCAGCATGCAATGTATCCTCGTCGAAATCGACATCGGCCGGCCCGGCGGCATCTTCAGCGCCGAAATCCTGGCCCTCGAGCTCATCGAAGAGAACGGTGTCGAGATCGGCATCGGCGGCCTGAACCGCGCCATCCTCCGGCTGCTCCGAAAGGTCCTGCTCGTCAAGGCTCCAGTCCAGTTCGTCGACAGTATCCGTTGGTTTGTCGGCGACCTTTTCAGCCGCGGCCACAGGCTGCTGAATCACAGCGGGCTCGTTGGCCGCGGACGCCGCCACGGGGGCAGTCCGTGTGCTCATGGTGCCCAACAGCGCGTTCAACTCGTCTTCAAGGCTCCGCTCATCAGCGATGGCGGTTGGCGCCGTCGGCTGGGCTGCAACGCCGGAGGCCGGCGCAACCGGCTCTTCGGCTTTCTCGGCAAGCGCGTCCTCGAAACTCAAATCGAAATCGGCGTCGAACGCGTCTTCCAGGGTCGTGGCGGACGGCTCGTCCTTGGCGGCGATAGCCTCCGGTTCGTCAATTTCGGGCGCGTCAATTTCGACTGGTTCATCCGTGCGAACGTCGAAATCCATATCGACATCGGCCATGGCGTCGTCGAAATGGCCGGCAAAGTCCTCCTCGGACTCTTCCGAAACGGCTCGAACAGGCGCAGCAGGAATTTCAACAGCGGCCTGCTCTAACGGCATATGTTCGTCGAGCATCAACTCGTCTTCGAGCGAGCTTGCGACGGCATTGTCGAATTCGTCTTCGAAGGCGGGCTCGGCGGCCGGCGCGGAGATTTCGGCGGGTTCGGCAGCGGCGCCGTGCTCCGTCGGAACATATTCGTCGAGCGTCAGCTCGTCTTCGAGCGAGCTTGCGACGGCATTATCGAACTCATCGTCGAAGGCGGGTTCGGCGGCCGGTGTGGAGACTTCGGCAACGGCCGCCTGCTCCATCGGCACGTGCTCGTCCAGCATCAGCTCGTCTTCGAGCGAGCTTGCGACAGCGTTGTCGAATTCTTCATCGAAGGCGGGTTCGACCGGCGCGGAAACGGCGGCAGTATTCTGTTCAGCCTCGTCCGTTGCATCGTCGTCGAGCAGGAAATCCGGTTCGAGCGAGGCGGTAAGCTCGTCGTCCCCGAGCTCGACGTCCCCAATCTTGTCGTCCATCGCCAAATCGTCTTCGAATGGCGACACATCTTCGAGCGAACTGGCGAGCGCATCGTCGAAATCGTCATCGAATGCAGCTTCAACAGCCGGCGCGGATGCTTCGGCAACACCAGAACGCATGTCGTCGGCAGCAACGGCATGGGCAGCCTCATCCGCCGCTTCGTCGTCCAGCAGGAAATCCTGTTCGAGCGACGCGGCAAGCTCGTCGTCCCCAAGCTCGTCGTCCACCGCGTCAGTGGCATCGAAAACCGGCTCGCGAACCTCGGCGGCGCTGTCATTATCGTCGGCGCCGAATTCGCCCATCAACTCCTTCTCGAGGTCGATGTCGAAATCGCCGTCGTCCACCGGCTGGGTGACGGGAGCCGCCTTCGGCTTGACCGGCTGGCGCGGGTCGAACCCCATGATCCTGGTCAGTTCCGCGAACGGATCATCGTCGGCGATATCGTTTTGGGCGGCTGCTCTCAGCTGGGTTCTGTCTGCCATTATTGTTCCCGAACTCGCACTCATTCGGACGCCATGGACGTCGCGTAGGGTTGGCCCTTACCAGCGCAATGTGGGCAAAAGGTGACAGGTTTTTTAGTCAAACCTAACGCATTTCGGTGGGCGCATCGGCTCCGATCAGCGTCAGGCCGGACGTCAAAACGTCCGAAACAGCCTGCACCAGCCCTAGTCTGGCATGCGTCAATTGTCGGTCGTTAACCTTAACAAAACGTAAGTCGGGATTCTCGGTGCCGCGGTTCCAATGTCCGTGGAAGCCGGAGGCGAGATCATAGAGGTAGAATGCCAGCCGGTGCGGCTCCAGCGCAAGGGCCGCGGATTCGATCAGCCGCGGATATTCCGCAAGCTTCCTGATCAGGCCGATCTCGCCTTCGTCGGTCAGCAAGGCGGTGGCGGCGGCCAGCCGACTGCGGTCGAAATTGGCCTCGCCCAACTGCTCGCTCGCTTGCCGGAACACCGAATGGCAGCGCGCCGAGGCGTACTGCACGTAGAACACCGGATTGTCCTTCGACTGCTCGGTCACCTTGGCGAAGTCGAAATCGAGCGGCGCATCGTTCTTGCGGTAGAGCATCATGAAGCGGATCGGATCGCGGCCGACTTCCTCCACCACTTCGCGCAGCGTCACGAATTCGCCCGACCGCTTCGACATGCGCACCGGCTCGCCTTCGCGAAAAAGCCTCACCAGCTGGCAAAGCAGCACGGTAAGTTTCACCTCGTCGCCGGCGATCGCCCGGGCGAGCGCTTCCAGGCGCTTCACATAGCCGCCATGATCTGCGCCGAGCACATAGATCAGCTCGACGAAACCGCGATCGACCTTGTCCTTCAAATAGGCGACATCCGCGGCGAAATAGGTGAAGGTGCCGTCGGACTTGACCAGCGCCCGGTCCATGTCGTCGCCGACTGCTGTCGAGCGGAACAGCGTCTGCTCGCGATCCTCCCAATCGTCCGGCTTCTCGCCCTTGGGCGGCGGCAGCTTGCCTTTGTAGATATGGCCCTTGAGCGTCAGGTCGTTGATCGCCGAGCGGATTTTCCGGGCGTTGTCCGCATGCAGCGTGCGCTCCGAGAAAAAGACGTCGTGATGCACGTTGAGCAGCGCCAGATCCTCACGGATCATCGCCATCATCGCATCGATCGTCCTGTCCTTGACGATGGCAAGCGCTTCCTCGTCCGGCATCTGCAACAAGGAGCGGCCAAATTCGCCTGCCAGAGCCTGGCCGACCGGTACAAGATAATCGCCCGGATAAAGCCCGGCCGGAATCTCGCCGATCTCGTCGCCAAGCGCCTCGCGGTAGCGCAGCATGACCGAGCGGCCAAGCACGTCGATCTGCGAACCAGCGTCGTTGATGACATATTCCTTGGTCACGTCATAGCCGGCGAAAGCCATCAGATTGGCGAGCGCATCACCAACCACGGCGCCGCGGCAATGGCCGACATGCATCGGTCCGGTCGGGTTGGCCGAGACATATTCGACATTGGCCTTCCTGCCGCCGCCAACCGTCGAGCGGCCGTAGTTGCGGCCTTCGCCGAGCAGCGCGGTCAGATGCACCTGCCAGAACGCATCCTTCAGCCTGAGGTTGACGAAGCCCGGACCGGCAATTTCGGCGGCGGCAATGTCGGTGTCGGCGCGCAGCGCCTGCGCCAACCTTTCAGCCAGAGCACGTGGCGACTGGCCGGTCGGCTTGGCCAGCACCATTGCCGCATTGGTCGCCAAGTCGCCATGGCTGGCGTCGCGCGGCGGCTCGACGGCGATGCGCGATAGGTCCAGCGTACCGCCGTCCTTGTCTTTCAAATCAAGCGCTTCGACAGCTCTGGTGATTCGCGCGTTGAAATCGGCGAAGATGTTCATTGGTGTGGCTCTGGCGGCTTTGCAGGGATCCGGCTCATTGGCCGGCAAAATCGAGCCCGCCCTAGCTCAATTCAGGCGTATGGTCAAACAAACGGCGGTGTTCTTTCAAAGCGTAGGTGTCCGTCATGCCCGCCAGGAAATCGGCAACGCTGCGCGCCTTGATGCGATCGTCGGCCCGGTCGAGCCCTTCGCGCCAGCCATCGGGCATGGCGCGCGGATCGGCGAAATAGACCTCGAACAGGTCCCTGACGATCTGCTCGGCCTCGGTGCGCACGCGCATGACCTCTCTGTGCCGGTAGAGATGCTTGTAGAGAAAGGCCTTCAATTCCTTTTCCGACGCGGCCATTTCGGCGGAAAAGGTCACCATCGTCTCGCCTGCCGCCCTCACCGCGTCGGCGCTCTCCGGCTTGATGCGCGCAAGGTTCGCGGTTGTCGACACGATGACATCTTCGACCATCATCGTGATCTGCCGTCGCATCAGTTCGTGCCCTGTCCTCACATCGTCCAGCGCCGGATAGCGCTGGCGCACGCCTTCGAGGATCGATCCAGGCAAAGAGATCTTTTCCAGCATGTCCAGCGTCAGGAGGCCTGATCTCAGGCCGTCATCGATGTCATGGGTGTTATAGGCGATGTCGTCGGCGATTGCCGCGCACTGCGCCTCGATACCGGCGAAGCGGTCAAGCTCGAGGTCGTGCAACTCCGAATAGTCGCGGATCGCTTGCGGCACCGGCCCCTTCAAGCCCTTTCCCGTGGCGTCGGTCAGCGGTCCGTTGTGCTTGACCAGCCCCTCCAGCGTTTCCCAGGTGAGGTTCAGCCCGTCGAACTCGGCATAGCGGCTCTCCAGCCGCGTCACCACGCGCAGCGATTGTGCATTGTGGTCGAATCCGCCCCATCCGGCCATCTTCTCGTTCAGCGCGTCCTCGCCGGTGTGGCCGAAGGGCGTGTGGCCGAAATCGTGCACCAGCGCCACCGCCTCGGCCAGATCCTCATCGCCCCGCAGCGCCCGCGCCAAGGCGCGCGCGATCTGCGCCACCTCGATCGAATGCGTCAGCCGGGTGCGGTAATGGTCGCCCTCATGCGCGACGAACACCTGCGTCTTGTGTTTCAGCCGGCGAAAGGCCGTCGAATGGATGATGCGATCGCGGTCGCGCTGGAACGACGTGCGGGTCGGGCTCTCCACCTCGTCGAACAACCTCCCGCGCGACTTCGCCGGATCGCAGGCATAGGCTGCGCGCGGCCGATAGCCGAACCCGATGTCGCCCAACTCGTTGGTCATCGCCGATACCGCAGTTGACTTGCCCCCTCGCGCTTCATACCTATCATGTGAAACCGAAAGCAAGGTGACGCCCATGGGCGCTGATGCCAAGACTGCCATGAAAGTGGAGATGACCGACTCTGCCGCCAGGCGGATCGCCAAGATTGTATCTGGCGAAACCGGCAAGACGGCGCTGCGCGTTTCGGTCGAGGGCGGCGGCTGCTCCGGCTTTTCCTATAAGTTCGACCTGGTCGACACCCGCAACGATGACGACGTCGCGATTGAGAAAGACGGCGCCACCGTGCTGATCGACGACCTCTCGCTGGTCTATATGGGCGGCTCGGTGATCGATTTCGTCGACGATCTGATGGGCCAGTCGTTCCAGATCAGGAACCCGAATGCGGTCGCCTCGTGCGGCTGCGGCACCAGCTTCAGCATTTGAAGATATGAAGCCGCTCCTCGTCGGCCATGAGGATCCGATGACGGTCCTTGTCGCCCGCGAGATAGAAGCGATTTCCGATGTCGATATCGTTGGCTGGGCCAACAGCCACACTGCGCCTCCGAGCTACGCTGAAGACGCTGCCTACGTGCAGCTCGCGCGATGCAACCCGCGGAACGCAGTTAGGCTTGCGAAAGCTCATGGCCGTTTGAGGTCGCTGGTCGCGCGAAGTTTTCCCGATTTCAACGATAAGTCCGATGAGGCCAAGGAAATAGCACGTAAGCTGTTTCTTCGACGCATACGGACTTACCTTGATGGCGAAATCGAACCATTTCAGATCTGCCGTATGGTGTCGCCGATTGAAAACAAATACGATTTTCCCCTCTGGCTTGGAGACCTCTACAACGGCTGCGATTGGATGGATGAGAATGCAACGCGCGAGCAGGCATCGCATCTGCGATGGATGATAGAGCAAATACTCGCGGAAAATGCCGAGCTCCAATCTTTCGGGAGTGAGTGAACATGCGCCGCGTTGGCGCGGTCCGTCAGGTCGCGCTTTCAGCCGGGCGCGATCTCGATGCAACGCTGGCGTTCTGGCACGACGTGCTCGGCATGGCAGTCCACGTGCGGTTCGATCCGCCTGGCATCGCCTTCATCATGGCCGGCGACGTGCGGCTGCTGTTCACCGATGGCCTGCCGGCCGGCACCGTCTATCTCGATATATCAGACCTCGACGATTTCCACGCCTCGGCAAAAGCCGCCGGTGTCCCCTTCACTGCGCCGCCGATGCTCGTCCATCGCGATACCGAAGGCCTGTTCGGGCCGGCGGGGGAAAGCGAATGGATGGCCTTCCTAAAGGACCCGGCAGGCAATACGATCGGCCTCGTCGAACGTCATCCGCCGGAACAGCAATGAGGCCGCCATGAAAATCGTCACCTGGAACATCAACGGCGTTCGGGCCCGCATCGGCAATCTGACCCATTGGCTGACAGAGAGCGCGCCTGATATCGCCTGCCTGCAGGAGATCAAGACGGTCGACGAGCAGTTTCCGCGCGCCGAGATCGAGGCGCTTGGCTACAACGTCGAAACCCATGGCCAAAAGGGCTTTAACGGTGTCGCCATCCTGTCGAAGCTGCGCTTCGACGAGGTTATCAGAGGCCTGCCTGGCGACGATGCCGACGAGCAGGCGCGTTTCATCGAGGGCGTGTTCTCAACCGACAAGGGCGCGTTGCGCGTTGCCTCGCTCTATTTGCCGAACGGCAACCCAATCGATGACGAGAAGAAGTTCTCCTACAAACTGTCCTGGATGGCGCGGCTGGAGCGCTGGGCCGAGGAACGGCTCTCGCTCGAAGAGGCGCTGGTGCTGGCCGGGGACTACAATGTCATCCCCGAATTCATCGACGCGAAATTCCCGGAGAACTGGCTGGGCGATGCGCTGTTCCAGCCGCAGACGAGGCAGGCGTTCCGGCGGCTGAAGAATCTCGGCTTCACCGAAGCCGTGCGCGCGGTCACCGACGCGCCGGACACCTACACATTCTGGGACTATCAGGCCGGCGCGTGGCAGAAGAACAACGGCATCCGGATCGATCACTTGCTGCTTTCGCCCGAAGCCGCCAACCGCTTTTCCTCAGCCTCGATCGAAAAGCACGTGCGCGCCTGGGAAAAACCCTCCGACCACGTGCCGGTGGCCGTCGAGCTGGCTTTCGCGCCAATCTGATCATTTCGAGGTTCGGATCGCCCGGATTCCCGGCCGACAGACCGTCATATCGCCACAATCCGGGGTTCCGCTGCAATTCGGGTTCGGCTGGGATTCAGGATGACGATCAGGTTTGCGCTTTGCCCATGTGCTGCGGCGCTCGTCCTCGCGGCGAACCCGGCTTTTGCCGACGCGGAATGCCTGGCCAACGGAAAATCATTCCAGATCGGCCAGGTAGCCTGCCTGACGCTTTCCGGCCAGAGCCACCTCGCCCGTTGCGACATGGTTCTCAACAACACGTCGTGGACAAAGATTCGGGACGATTGTCCGGAAAATACGACGCCGCGTCCGCACGCCACGCCAATCTCGACACCGGCGCCAAGCCCGGTGCCGGCAGAGCCCATCGAGAACTGATTTTTTGCGCGGCCGGCGCCGCCCCTCATTGCCCTGCCGGACATTTCTCCCCGTACAGCGACGGGGAGAAAGAGGCTGTCATCACGGATTTCGCCAATCACCAGCGTTGCAGAAAGTGCGCCAAGGCTGCAGCAAGCGCCCTTCTCCCCGTCACTATACGGGGAGAAGGTGCCGGCAGGCGGATGAGGGGCAGCGCAAAGCTTCGAAAGCTGAATTCAAAGAGTTCCAGTTCAGTCCTCAGCGAGCGCCAATCCTATTGGTCGCTGCCGCCCTTGGTGAGGATGTCATCGGCCAGCGAAATCGCAGTACGGCGGTCGGCCTCGCCCGCCGCAGCGAACGCCTCTTCCTGCATGCCGCGTATCCATGGCTGGTCGGAAGGTGAGGCCCGTTCAAGCGCTGCGGTCATCATTGCCAGTCCCCGAACGATCTTGCCGCTCTGGAAGAGCAGGTTGCCGAGCGTCGCCTGCGCACCGGCATGGCCCTTTTCCGCAGCGAGCTGGAACCAGCGTCCGGCCTGCTTGATGCTGGCCTTGACGCCACCCTTGCCGTTCAGAAAGATCTGGCCCATCTCGAACTGCGCATTCGGGTTGCGGTAGTTGGCGGCGGCACGCATGTAATATTCCTGGGCCGCCACCTCGTTCTCTGTGATGGGGCTGCCGGGGATGCCCTTCCTCAAATAATCGCCGAGCGCCACGAGCGCATCCGATACATAGCTCTCTTCCGGCGAGCCGGGCTCAACGTCCTGGTCAACGATCTCTGAGAAGAACTTGAATGCCGCGTAATCGTCGCGCTCCACGCCGTCACCCTCGGCATACATGCGCGCAAGCTTCCAGGTGGCGCCGATCTGGCCATTTTCAGCCGCGTATTTGTAAGCTTCCGCGGCCTGCTCCTTGCGGCCGTTCTTGTAGGCAGAGAAGCCGAACTGGAACACCGCCCACGGGCTCGACTGCGGCTTCACGCCGGTCTTGTCGTCGAACACCTTGTCGTCGAAGGCCACGGCCTGGCCCGCGGCGCCCAAGGTCGCGCCAAAAGTGGTGATCGCGACCAGTGCCGAAAAGACAGACGACCTCAGCAACTCAGATATCCGCATAACAATGTGTTTCTTTCGCACCACCGGGATGGGTGACCGCGCCGTCGCGGGCTGGCCCAACCGTTTGTGCATATTTCCAGATCGCGCCCGACTGATAGTCGGTCGCGCGCGCCTTCCATGCCTTTGCCCTTGCCGCCAATTCGGTATCGGACAGATCAACCTCGATCGTGCCGTTCACTGCGTCGATCGAGATCAAATCGCCATCCCTGAGCAGCCCGATCGGACCACCCACGGCGGCTTCCGGTCCGACATGGCCGATGCAGAAACCGCGTGTCGCGCCCGAAAAGCGTCCGTCGGTGATGAGAGCCACCTTGCCGCCCATGCCCTGGCCATAGAGAGCCGCCGTCGTCGATAGCATTTCCCGCATGCCCGGACCGCCGCGCGGCCCCTCGTAGCGGATGACGAGAACCTCGCCCTCGCTGTAGCTGCGATCCGTAACCGCCTGGAAACATTCCTCTTCCGAATCGAAGCAGCGCGCCGGACCAGAGAATTTCAGCTCCGACATGCCCGCGACCTTCACGATCGCGCCTTCGGGGGCAAGGTTTCCCTTCAAGCCCACGACACCACCCGTTTGGGTGATTGGTCGGTTGGCGGGACGGACCACATCCTGGCTATCATTCCAGGCTACATGCTCCATATTTTCGGCTAAAGTGCGGCCGGTCACCGTCAGGCAGTCGCCATGCAGATAGCCGTGGTCGAGCAACGTCTTCATCAAGAGCGGAATACCGCCGGCCTCGAACATGTCCTTGGCTACATATTTGCCACCCGGCTTCAGGTCGGCGATGTAGGGCGTCTTCTCGAAGATCCTGGCCACGTCGAAGAGGTCGAACTTAATCCCCGCCTCATGCGCGATC
This sequence comes from Mesorhizobium sp. M6A.T.Ce.TU.016.01.1.1, assembly GCF_003997065.1. Lineage (NCBI taxonomy): Bacteria > Pseudomonadati > Pseudomonadota > Alphaproteobacteria > Hyphomicrobiales > Phyllobacteriaceae > Mesorhizobium > Mesorhizobium sp. M6A.T.Ce.TU.016.01.1.1. The sequence goes on from NZ_RZTJ01000017.1 coordinate 55,976, forward strand.
GCCGGCAAATGCAGCGCTGCGTTGGTCGAGCCGCCGGTGGCCGAAACCACAGTTGCCGCATTCTCCAGCGCCTTCAGCGTGACGATGTCGCGCGGACGGATATTCTTTGCGATCAGCTCCATGATCTTTTCGCCGGAGGCGAAATTGAAGCGGTCGCGCATCTCGTAGGGCGCCGGCGCCCCGCAGGAATAGGGCAGCGCCAGGCCGATGGCCTCGGCGACGGTGGCCATGGTGTTGGCGGTGAACTGGGCACCGCAAGAGCCGGCCGACGGACAAGCGGCCTGTTCGATTTCGAGGAGTTCGGCATCACCGATCGTGCCGACCGAGTGCTGGCCGACGGCCTCGAACACGTCCTGGATAGTGATTTGCCGGCCCTTGTAGGAACCGGGCAGGATCGAGCCGCCATAGATGAAGATCGACGGCACGTTGAGCCGCACCATGGCCATCATCATGCCGGGCAGCGATTTGTCACAACCGGCAAGGCCGACCAGCGCATCGTAGCAATGGCCGCGCATAGTGAGTTCGACGGAATCGGCGATGACCTCGCGCGATACCAGCGACGATTTCATGCCCTGATGGCCCATGGCGATGCCATCGGTGACGGTGATGGTGCAGAATTCGCGCGGCGTGCCGTTAGCCGCGGCGACGCCCTTCTTGACCACTTGCGCCTGGCGCATCAGCGAGATGTTGCAGGGTGCCGCCTCATTCCAGCAGCTCGCGACGCCGACCAGCGGCTGCGCGATCTCGGCCGCCGACAATCCCATCGCATAGAGATAGGAGCGGTGCGGCGCACGCGCCGGACCGACGGTCACATGGCGGCTGGGCAGCTTGGCCTTGGAGATGACTCTGTCGTCCATACTCGTCCTTGCCGCGGGCGATGCGGCCCTGCCCCATTGCCGAGCCTGTTGGCACGTGTCCCGAGACAAATCCGAGGTGCGCCGGGTTTATGGCGGGAAATGGGCAATGTCCCCGGGCGCCCTTGCGGCGCGAGGGTTGCCCAGAAACTGTTGCCAAAACGTCACAATAGCAGGAGGCATAGGGACGCGGCGTATTTGCGACGCCGCTTCGATGTCGGGAAGGCCACTCAAACAAAAAAGCCGGGCATTTGCCCGGCTCTTTTGCTATTGAAAACTTATACTTAGAACTTGATCTTAACCGAAGCTGAGCCTGCAAGGAGCAGATCGTCCCCGTAGGTGTAGGTAATGGCATTTGCCGTGTCGCCAACACCGGTGAAAGTCGACGACCCACCGGTAAGAACACCGATCGAGCCACCAAGTCTGACCTCGATCTTGTCGTTCGGCGAGTAAGAAATGCCGCTGGCCACGGACCAGGTGTCCGACTGATAGCCGGAAGTCGTCGAGGTTCCACGATCCCAGGTCAGCGAAACCGCGCCAGACAATTGGTCGGTGAACTTGTGAGCTATGCCGCCCGTGACCGTCCAACCGTCGCGATACAGCAGGTCGAAGGAAACATCGGAGTCTGGCGAGCCAGGTATGCCGCCGGTTACAGGGCTGCGAACACCTTTGATCGGAATGATGCCAAGCCTGCTCCATTCTTGCCAGCGGATAGAGCCAAAGGCCAGCCAGCCAGGAGCTATGCCGCTCTGCAGCTTGAGTTCCACAGCTTGGGGTATCTCGGCCGAGGCGGAGACAGGAAAGACCCCGGTAGAGCCCGGAATCAGATCGGCTGGAAAGGCGCCCCTAAAACCGGTTGAGTCGACGGTGCCCGACAGTCCATCATATTTGTAGCTCGAAGAGTATATCAGGCTTGCGCGCAAGGCGATTTCGGGAATTTCATAGGCGGTGCCCACGCGCCAACCCCATGCCTCATCGGAAAGCTTGAATTTTCCGAGGCCGGTATTGCCGAAGGCCAGCAGTGTCTGGCGGGACAGAAACGCATCGACCTCCTGGTAGGAGACGCCGCCGATGAACCGGATGGCGCCCTTGCCGAGATTTACCTTGTAGGAGCAGGTAAGGCCGAAATCATTTGTTTTGACGTAGTATTTGACCGCCGTTGGCGAATAGGCGTTGTTCATTCCGAAGTCTGCCTCCGCACCGTACGGTTCCGTATACGTCGCAAGACAATCCACTGGTTCGAAGATGTTGGCCTTGAAGCCGACGCGCGGCACCGCGTAGTCGCCACCAACGTCTATTTCCGACGTCGACATTCCCGAGCCATCCAGGCGCTGCACATTCTTCAGTGTGCGCTGCGGCGAAACATAGGTGATGCCGGCATCGAACGAATACGGTGCGGCATCAAATAACTGGTCGATATTGACACCGCCGCGGTCGAAGCCGCCGGCATTCGCAACGCCCGAAATCAATAGCGAAAAGCACCCCGCCCCCAGCAGCGCTTTCAGACGCAAATTGTTCATGAAAACTCCTCCCCGAACATTAGTGGGGTCAAGCTAGAACCAATTCAGGTTAACGGCGCAACAACGAATTCTCGATGCGTACACGTACGCCTGCGACGACCGCATTTTAGACAAAGTGACAGCTTCACCGCAGAGCCGGAAAACGGCCTATTGGGTTGCAAATCGACGAAAAAATTGAGAAAAATCGCATGAAACGACGCAAAAACAGCCCGTTTTGCAAAAATAAGCCCCATTGTTACATTACGGCAACAATAGGGCCAAAACATTCCGTTTACGTCAGGATTTACGCTGCGGAATGCCTATTTTCGTGGCAGGAAGCCCATCCGAAAAGCGGGTTCGGAGACTCGGGAATCCAGAGCATCGGACCCAAAAACGGAACGCCGGTTTTGGAACGATTCGATGCCCGACAGTCCGATGCTCAAACACCAAAGATAGGTTAACCGGCCTCGCGCACCCGCGTCAGCGCCACCGAAAGCTTTTCTTGCGCCTCGCGATACTCGGCGAGTTTTTCGCGCTCGGCTTCCACGACATCTTCCGGCGCGTTGGCGACGAATTTCTCGTTGGACAGCTTCTTGTGCAGGCGGGCGATCTCCTCGGTCACCTTGACCAGTTCCTTCTGCAGCCGCGCCGCCTCGGCGGTAAGGTCGATCAGGCTGCCGAGCGGCAGGCAGATGGTCGCCTCGTTGAGCACGATCTGGGCGGAGCCCCTGGGCGCCGTATCGACCAGCGAGATGTCGCCGACCCGCGCCAGCCGCTTGATGGCCGATGCCTGGCGCTCAAGCCTTTCGCGGGTCGTGGCATTGGCGCCGATCACCATCAGCGGCGCGATCGCGGCCGGCGGCACGTTCATCTCCGAGCGCACGGAGCGGATACCTGAGACGAGATCGACCAGCCAGTTGATGTCGGCGGCCGCTGCCTCATCCTCGAAGTCGGGCGACGGCCACGCCGCGTGGCAAAGCAGAGACGGCCGTTCCTTGCCTTCGCCTGCCGTCTCAGCCCAAAGTTCTTCGGTCATGAACGGCATCATCGGATGCAGCAGCTTGTAGATCTCGTCGAGCACGAAGGCCACGCACGCCCGGCTCTCGGCCTTGGCAGCCTCGTCAGTGCCCATGAACACCGGCTTCAGCAGTTCCAGATACCAGTCGCAGAACAGGTTCCAGACGAAGCGATAGGCCGCACCCGCCGCCTCGTTGAAGCGGTATGAGGTGATGCCATCGGTGATTTCGCGCGCGGCGCGCGTCAGTTCGGTCAGGATCCAGCGGTTGACCGCCAGCTTGGCGTCGTTCAGCCAGAAATCGTCGTTCCTTGCGACGTCATTCATCTCGGCAAAACGCGTCGCGTTCCACAGCTTGGTGCCGAAGTTGCGGTAGCCGGCGATGCGAGCCGGATCGAGCTTCACGTCGCGTCCTTGCGCCGCCATCACCGTCAGCGTGAAGCGCAGGGCGTCAGCGCCGTATTCGTCGATGAGATCGAGCGGGTCGATGACGTTGCCTTTCGACTTCGACATCTTCTGCCCGTTCTTGTCGCGCACTAGCGCGTGCATATAGACGGTATGGAACGGCTCCTCGTCCATGAAATGCAGGCCCATCATCATCATGCGAGCGACCCAGAAGAAGATCAGGTCGAAACCGGTCACCAGCACGTCGGTCTGATAGTAGGTCTTCAGTTCCGGCGTCTTTTCCGGCCAGCCAAGCGTCGAGAACGGCCACAGCGCCGAAGAGAACCATGTGTCGAGCACGTCCTCGTCGCGGGTCAGTATCTCGCCCGGCTTGAAGTTCTCGAGCTTGTCCTCGACCCAGGCCTTCCATGGCCCTTCCAGCGCCAGATAATATTCGACGGCGGCTGCGAGCGCCTCCTCTTCGGTCTTCTCGACGAAGACACGCCCGTCCGGCCCGTACCAGGCCGGGATCTGGTGCCCCCACCAGAGTTGGCGCGAGATGCACCAGGGTTCAATGTTTTCCATCCACTGGAAGTAAGTCTTCTCCCAACTGCCGGGTATGATCTTGGTGCGGCCTTCGCGCACGGACGCGATCGCCGGCTTGGCGAGTTCGGCCGCATTGACGTACCACTGGTCGGTCAGGAACGGTTCGATCGGCACGCCGCCGCGATCGCCATGCGGCACGGCATGGCGGTGCGGCTCGACCTTTTCGAGGAAACCGCCCGCCTCCATCAACTCGACGACCCTTTTGCGCGCGGCGAAACGATCGAGGCCGTTGAGCTCATCCCAGACGGACTCGCGCTCGGGGGTAACTTCAAGCCCGGCGAGAAAATCTTCATTGTCCGTGAGGGTCACCGCCGCCTCGACGGTGAGGATGTTGATCGCCGGCAGCCTGTGGCGCTTGCCGACCTCGAAGTCGTTGAAATCATGCGCCGGCGTGATCTTGACCGCGCCGCTGCCCTTTTCCGGATCGGAATATTCGTCCGCCACCACCGGGATCTTGCGGCCGACGATCGGCAGGACGAGGTTTTTGCCAACCAGGTGCCGAAAACGCTCGTCGTCCGGATGCACCGCGACCGCCGTATCGCCCAGCATCGTCTCGGGGCGCGTCGTCGCCACGGTGATGAAGGTTTTTGGATTTTCCGGATCGAAGATCTCGCCTTCGACCGGATAGCGGAAGTGCCAGAGGTTGCCGTTGACCTCCTGCTGCTCGACCTCCAGGTCGGAAATGGCCGTGAGCAGCTTCGGGTCCCAGTTCACAAGCCGCTTGTCCTTGTAGATCAGCCCTTCCTTGTAGAGCGTGACGAACACTTCGAGCACCGCCTTGGATAGGCCCTCGTCCATGGTGAAGCGCTCTCTGCTCCAGTCGGCCGACGCCCCCAGCCGCTTCAGCTGGTTGAGGATCGCGCCGCCGGATTCGGCCTTCCACTCCCATACTTTCTCGATGAACTCATCGCGCGTCAGGTCGCGGCGGTGGATCTGCTTTTCCATAAGCCGGCGCTCGACCACCATCTGCGTGGCGATGCCGGCATGGTCCATGCCGGGCTGCCACAGCACGTTCTTGCCGCGCATGCGCTCGAAGCGCACCAGAATGTCCTGCAGCGTGTTGTTGAGCGCGTGGCCCATATGCAGCGAGCCGGTGACGTTCGGCGGCGGGATGACGATGGTGAAGGCTTCGGCCCCCTCCTCGGCGCCTGCGCCGGCACGAAACGCGTCGGCCTCTTCCCAGATTTTAGCGATCTTCGGCTCGACGGTTTTGGCGTCGTAGGTTTTTTCGAGCATGGAAAGGCGTCCGAGCTGTCGGGATTGTTGGGTTTGGTGTAAATCGGAAGGCAGTTGGCAAGTCAACCGGCCGCAGATGGCATGGCCAATAGATAGGGGCCTCATAGTTCGAGGCAATTCGCATAAGCGATCCTCCATGCAGCCAAGCCTCTTGACCGGCGATCGCGAACCGCAATACCTTGCCAACGCTGCTGTAGGGCGCATCGGCTACCCGCCGGAGGGGCATTGCCCGCCTACGACACCTTAACCCTCACCGCGCCCAAGCCGAATTTCGAACATGTCGAATTTCGAAAACTTCAGGAAACAGGCCAAGCTCCACCTGCGCTGGCATCGCGAGCGGTACTATCCCGTCGCGGCTGCGATCGGGTCGATACTGCCGCGTTTCCGCCATCTGACCGATCGCCAGATCCTGGATCACAGCTTCAAGCTTGCTGACGCCCAGGAACTGGTTGCCAAGAAGGCTGGTTTCGAAAGCTGGCAGGCGCTGAAGAAAGGCCTTCAAACCATGACCGACAGCACGACATCCGATGCCGAAAAACCCTTCCTTGCCTTGGCCGAGCCGCAGCTTTTTGTCTGCGACATCGCTGCCGCCCGTGCGTTCTATGAACAGAAGCTCGGCTTCACGACGCGCTTCACCTATGGCGAACCGCCCTTCTATGCCCACGTCTTTCGCGACGGCGCGCGGTTGAATCTGCGCCATGTCGACAAGCCTCTGTTCGACAACGGCTTAAGAGCAAGAGACGACTTGCTGTCGGCAACCATCGCGGTCGACGCCATCAAGCCGCTGTTCCTGGAGTACCAGGCGGCCGGGGTCAGCTTTCATCAGACGTTGCGGACCGAACCGTGGGGCGCCCGCACCTTCATCGTGGCAGATCCCGACGGAAACCTGATCGCCTTTGCCACATCGGTTGAGAGCGGTTGAGTTCCCAGGCCAACGAGACCGCCGCCGCGGTGGTGGTCTCATCCGCTGTCGGAACTGTTACTGCGCGCCGCGCGCCACGCGTTCGATTTCCTCGCGCACCAGCCGCTCGACCAGCGTCGGCAGATTGTTGTCCAGCCAGTCTTGCAGCATGGGCCTGAGCATCTCTTCGGCCATCTCGTCGAAGGTTTTCTTGCTGCGGCTGGCGAACGCATCGGAAAGCTCGCCGAAGGCGGCGGCGACCTGCCGGCCCGTATGTTCGGAAAGGATCGCCGGACGAGCCGACGATGCCTCGTTTGTCGCCGGGCGCGCCAATCCGCTTTGCGGCGGAGCCGGCTCGAAAGCAGGTTCGGCCGCGTCCTCGAAAACCTCGGCCTTCGGTTCGGCATCCGGCGCCAGTCGCACTTCAGCCCTGTCCGGCTTGGCCGCGGTCATCGCTTCGCCGACTGCGGCGATCTCACGCCGCCAGTCGGCAACGATGCTGTCGGTCGTTTCCGCAACCGTTGCCGTCGCATCCGGCTTGGCGGTCGGGGCCGGCTCGCCAGCGACCCCGGCAAGCGTCACGGGAGCTTTGAGCGGAGCCGGATCGGAACGCACCGGCGGCTCCATGCGCGCGACGACGGGCTCGGCGGCCGATGGAGGCCTCTGCACCTCAGCCAGCGTGGCCGGCCTTCTGGCGTCAAATCCCGGACGCAATTCGGCGCGAAACGCATCCACCTCCGGCGGCGTCCCGCCTGCCCCCGACGGCGCCCTGCCTGCCTCCGGCGGCGCCCCGGCCACCGGTGCTGGCACAGTCACCGACGCCAAATCCTGCAGCAGGTCGTCCGCTTCGTCCGGCTGCTTGCGACCGGTATCATTGTCCTCGATGATCCTCCTGATGGAAGCCAGTATCTCTTCCATGGAAGGTTCGCGTTGCACGCTGCTTGCCGTCGCCATCGTCACATCCGCCGCCCTTGTGACTCGTTGCAGATTTCCAGTCCGGCCACGCCGGATCGAATCATGGCAACAGCGTAACCGACGGATCGCCTTACGAGAATCCCCAATCTGAGGGTGTGTTGGATTTCAACAGATTAGAGCCCGCGCATTCCTTGGGAACGCGCGGGCTCTAATGCCGGAAATTGGGCGGAATTTGGAACTGGTGGAGCGATTAGCGGCCGTCTGGCGTGCGCAGGCCGATCCACTTGTCCTTGACCGCATTGTAATGTTCTTCAGGTCTGTATTTCGTCACCTGAAGGGCGAGGCGATCGACCGAAAGGCGACCGACCGCCGACAGGATGGCATAGCTCGCCACCACCAAATCGCGTTCGGAACTGGCCTGGTTGATCTTGGCGGTGATGAGAGTGGCCTGCGCGTTGAGAACGTCGAGCGTGGTGCGCTGGCCGACATTGCGCTCCTCGATGACGCCGCTCAAGGCAAGCTGCGCGGCGGCGATCACCTGCCTGTTGGCTACGACGGTTTGCTGAGCGGCGGTATATTGCGTCCACGCCGAGGTCACGGCTTGCCGCACGGTGTCGCGGCTTACATCGACCTCGATCCGCGCCTGGCTGAGTGATTCCTTATTCTGGCGCACCGTCGCCGAGTTCCGTCCACCGGAATAGATCGGCACGGTCAGCGTGGCGCCGATGCTGGCCGAATTGGTTGTGCCATCCCGTCCCTGCCCGGGATCGAAGCGCGGCACGGTGTTTTGATAGGCGCTGGAAACGCCGGCGGAGGCCGAGAGCTGCGGCAGCAGCGCGCCTTCGGCCGATTTCACCGAAAATGCCGCCGCGTCAACCAGATGCTGGGTGGCGAGGATGGCGGGGTGCTCAATGGATGCAATCGCGATTGCCGCGTCGAGGTTCGACGGCAACAGCTTCGACAGCGGCGAAGCGGCCCTGAGCCTGCCTGGCTCATCGCCGACGATCTGGCGATAGGTCGCAGCGCTTGCCAGCGCCTGGGCGCGGGCGGCGGCCAGTTCCGCCACGGCGGACGAGCGCTCGGCATCGGCCTGCGCGACGTCGGTGCGGGTGCCTTCGCCGACTTCGAAGCGCGAGCGCGCCGCGCGCGCCTGCTCGGTCAGGAATTGCAGGTTCTGCTCCGTCAGCACCGCCACTTGCCGATCGCGAATCACGTCCATGTAGGCGCTTGCCGCGTTGAACAAGATATTCTCTTCGGTGTTGCGCAGGCTCTCGACCGAGGCGCGGACTCGCGATTCAGCGGCGGCGACATTGTTCTTGGTCTGAAAGCCGTCGAACAGGGTCTGGTCGATCTGGACGCCAAAGTTACCCGTGGTCAAACGCGTGCTTTGGTTCACGCCGGGTACATTGCCGCGGGCATTGAAATGGCTGCTGGAGTAGTCGATGCTCGCGGAGCCGGTGATGGTCGGGCGCCACCCCGACTTGGCGATGGCGACGCCCTCGTCGGTGACGCGGACGCCGGCACGAGCCGAATTGAGCGAGGAATTGTTCTGGTAGGCCTTTGAAAGTGCACCAAGGATGGTTTCCGCCGAGGCGGCCACCGGAGAAAGCGCGGTCGCGGAAACAAGGACGGCGGCAAAAAGACTCTTGCGTAAAGACGGCACGTTATTCCCTCATTCGTTTTGCATGGGAACCGCACCGCGCCGGCTTCTCTCATTCGAGCAGCCGGCGCGGTGTGTTTCAGGTTCCCTGCTGTCAGCCCCCAAGAGTACCCCAGTCATGCGGATCAGCAACGATTGTTCAAGCGCAAGCGAACATGACAACGCCTCTGCTGCAAGCCAAAATCATTCAGAACTCAAACGCACGGATACGTTCAAACCCAGGTAGTGGCTTAATTGCCGCATTAAATGCCCCTCTTCCGGTTACAACCCCCCCTGTTTTAAGAAACAAACGGGCCACACCCGAATTCCCCTGCCCTTCGACGGCGACGAGACGGCCGCCCTCAGCAAGCTGGTCGAGCAGAGACGCCGGCACTTTCTCCACGCTGCCGCCGATGAAAATAACATCGTAGGGCGCCTCCGCGGCATGGCCTTCCGGCAGCGATCCCTTGACCACGCTGACGTTGTCGCAGCCCAGCGCCGAAAGCGTCGACATGGCGGTCTCGGCCAATGCCGGATCGCTTTCCAGCGCGACGACCGACTTTGCCAGCCGCGACAGGATCGCCGCCGCATAGCCGGTGCCGCAGCCGACATCGAGAGCCGAATCGCCAGGGTCGATTTCGGCCAATTGCATCAGCTTGGCCAGCGGCGAAGGCTCCATGAGATAGCGTGGGCCATCCGCTCCATTGGCAATGCGGATGTCCTCGTCGATATAGGCTAGATCGCGCTGAACGGGGGCGACAAAGGCCTCGCGCGGCACGACCAGCATTGCGTCGAGCAGCGGCGCGCTGGTCACGTCGGTGGTGCGGATCTGGCCATCGACCATTTTCACCCGGCGTTCGGCAAAATCAGCGCTCATGTTCCAACCAATCTGCCCAAACCAATCCGCTTGCCGCGCCGGGACCGCGGCTCATTTCGACCGGAACTCGAGCCCCCTGGCGCTGGTGCGCGGGAGCTTGGGCAATTGGAGGCCTCGCCCGGAATCGAACCGGGGTGCAAGGATTTGCAGTCCTCTGCGTAACCACTCCGCCACGAGGCCTCATTGCTCCCGGCGTTCCACCCGGTTCCAATAGGTTGCGGCGAAAATGCCGTCAAGCGGCCATGGTGCATTCCGGACGGTTTCCTCTGGGCCATGATGCCACGTGTCGAATCGTCGATACGCATGCTGCAATTAATACATTAGTTAACCGTTAAGTACGGAATATGGCAAAGAGAAGCCTGGGGCCTGGACCCTACGTCGGGTAAGCAGAAGGCTCCGCCATTCTGAAGGAGAATTGCGAGGGCCGGGAAAGCGCTCCGGGCATTAGCCGGGGCTGAGTCGGGCTGGAAAGACGCCCCCCTCACAGAGGCTTGCCACGTCGTCAGTTCGGCCGCCGCCGCCGCTCCCACCACACGACGAGCCGGCGCCGATGGCGGCGCACCAAGGCAAACTCGTAGGAGAGCACCAGCAATCCGATCGGAATCATCCAGAAGCCCAGGATCGGCAGGAAGCCGAGAATGCCGCCGAAGATCAGCACGACGCCGATCGCAATCCTGAGGCCGCGCGAGCGCGGCATGGTGAATTGACGGCCGAAGACCGATATTTTCCGTGCCGGTGGATGGTTGTGGCTTGCTGCGCTCATGTCTGGTTGGTGGTCCGTTCGGGCAAAGTAAAAGCACCAGCTGACGAATGCCGCAACCACCTTTTCGGTTCCGCGCAGCCCGTCAGACGGCTCATATGAGGACGCGCGCACATGATTGCGAGAAGTCGTCGCGCGAAAAAGCGCCGAAAAATACGAAATGCTTCTTTGCAAAGCCGAAACGGGTTTGCTATAGGCTGCGCCACTCACATGAGAGCGTCTGTTCCCCGGTAGCTCAGTGGTAGAGCAACCGGCTGTTAACCGGTTGGTCGCTGGTTCGAATCCGGCCCGGGGAGCCAATTTCCACGCATACCCATTGAAGCTATCAGGAAATGGCAGCCTCCCCGCCGAAGCGGGGTGCGGTGATGCGGTCAGTCGGCATAAAAAGCCCGCGCCGTCGCCGGCACGGGCTCTGTCAACATCTCAGCTCGCCGAATCAGTAGGGCGAATTGCACTGCTGTCGAGGTCCGTAGTTGGGCTGGAACGTATTGTCGGACGCGCGGTAACTGCGGTACCGGTCGTAACACCACTCGACATGGGCGTCGCCACGATTAACACGGTTCTGGTTGTTGTTGATGATCGCACTGCCGATCACCGCGCCGGTGGCGAATGCAGCCAGCGGGAACCAGTAGTCGCCATGACGGCGATGGCCGCGACGGTACTCACGATAACCGCGATGGCCGTTCCAGTGGGAGCCATCGTGGCGCGAAAATTTGCGGTTTTTGCGGTTGTGGCGCTTCCCCCACGGATTATGGTCAACCGTCTGCACATCAGTCGAAACGGACGGCGCTTGCGGCAGGAATACCTGAGCTGCGTCAGCAGGCACTGCTATGGTGGTCGCGAACGATACCGATAACGCGGCCGCCAGCAAACCCGACATGATCTTGTTCATGATCTCTCCTTAAACGAAAGTTGAGGCTCAGTTCCCTAAAGCGAATATTACAGGCCACCTTACTATTTCGCCGCCGTTTATCAAAGACAAAACCGTGAAACCGGGCTAGTCTTGATAAAGTGGCGAAGTATGGTCAACCGCGATTTAATCCAGTTTAATATAGCCGTCGTAAAACACGAGTCTCGTCCGGCATTACAGCCGAGTGGCCAGATCGTTAGCAGCCGGTATGTCTGAGACCGGCCACGACTCACCGGACAGTCACCGCAAATATGGCGGCGTAGCCTGCCACGAGCGAGCGGATCCTATAGCTTTGGAAAGAAAAATCTCATGACCAAAGTCATGATCGCATATTGGAGCAGCACGGGCGTTCTGCGCCTGTTGTACGCAGCCGGACCCTGATGTATCTCGCCCAGCTCGGGACAGGATCGGAAGCATCGAGGTGCGCCTGCTATGGCTAGACCCGGCGAACTTCCGCGATCACGCCATAATCAATCCGGCGAATTTTGCTACTCTTTCTTCGTGGCGAACCCCAACGCCGCTTGGCCGGCGCCAACCTAGGCAACGCCACCTTCCCCCGCCCCCTGCGGCGCCGGCCATCTTTCACTAGGTTCTTCGTCGTCACGCCGTCACGACGGTTCAAGCGCATAGACACGTCCTCGAGGAGCGCGCTGGCAAGCTCGGGCGCCGTAACGGCCCTGGCAACAGCAGAAAGCCCGCGCCCTCCGGGAGAGGACGCGGGCTGATCGGGGCCACCGATCTCGCAGCATTTGTATGAGGGGACAATACGATGCTGCTGGCGTTTAAACTTTCGTCGCAGGACAGTGTTCCATCCTCAAAGGAAAAAACCGCAGGCTCATGTTCGGAGGTTGGCGCTATGGAAATTCCTCCCGACGAAGGAACGCGTACACCGCTTCCGCCCGGTCAATTCGCCTGGAACAAAATTTCTTGGAGGTGGTTTCCCCCCTGAAGGGACAGACTTTTCGATGGAGATTATCTCATGAAAAAAGTTCTGATCACCAGTATGCTGGCCATCGGCGTTGGCTGTGGAGCAGCACTCGCTCAGGAACAGCAGCCGGCCGAAAGCCAATCGGGCGCCGGCACCAGTTGCGCACCCGGCTCGGCCGATTGCCCTAGTGGTTCGACGACGGGTAAACAGACCCAGGACGAGACCGGTACCGCCACCGAGGAGCAGGCTCAAGGCAAGGCGAAGATCCAGAGCGATGAGCAGGCTCAGGGCAAGGCCGGCGCAACCACCGACCAGCAGGCGCAAGACAAGATGAAGGTCAAGCCTGAGGATCAGGCTGAAGGCAAGGCCGGCACGACCACCGAGCAACAGGCGCAGGACAAGGCCAAGGTCCAGACCGAGCAGCAGTCCCAGGGCGAGACCGGTACCACCACCGAGCAGCAAACCCAAGGCAAGGCCTCCACTCAGCAGGATGAGACTTCGACCGGCTCGATCGAGAATGTGACCGTTGAACAGAAAACGGAGATTACCCAGGTCCTGAAGGAGGAGAAGGTCGAACCGGTTTCCGACGTCGATTTTGACATCTCCGTGGGCATCGAGGTCCCGCGGCAGAAGGTCAGACTGCATCGTCTGCCACCGCGAATTGTCAAGATCGTCCCGGCTTACGAATCCTACGAGTATTTCGTGTTGGCTGATGGCCGAATCGTCATCGTCGACCCGGATACGCTCAAGATCGTCCTTATTCTGACCTAACGCCTTTGTCGGGCGTGAAGGGGCTCGCCGCACCCGCGGCGGACCCCTCACCATTCATCGTTTGAAGGTGGAGGGCCACTCATCGGACGGCGACAGCCATTTACGTCGCCAATACACCCCGCTGTTCAAGCTGGCGGGCATTTTGCGTGTCGAGGACCCTTCCGGCCGAACCCTCATCGATCATCCCTCGACGGTGCCTTCATCAACCCCGGGCAGGACTTCAGTCTACCGGCTGGCAGACCATGGGCTGGCACAGGCAGTGCTTTGGTCCGGGGCTGCTATCGCAAAAGCCCCCAATAGGGGAGTTTCAGGAACCGGGCTCCGGCAGGCGTCGTTGCGATGCCGACCCCCCTGACAGGAGGCTGCAATGGACCACAGCATTCAGCAGGCACGTTGGCTGCTTTTCCCGGTATTTGGCTTGGTGTTCGGGGTTGCGGCCGTTGGGCTTATTATCGGCTGATGGGACCCGATCGATGAAGGCAACACGCTTGCGCAGCAATGAGTCCCTTCCTGCGCTAGCGAGACCCACCGGTTTCTCCCCTGAGACCGGTGGGCCTTGACATCGCCTTGTGATGGCGGAAGCGTGACAAGTCGGTGCAGCGCACAGAGGATTGGCTCGGAAACAATAGGCATAATGCAGCGCAGACCGTAACGGTTAGAGGATATTTCTAACGTGACATTGGCAAATTTATTGATGACGCCTGTCGTGCGGCGACGAAGGCTTCGCGTCGCCATCTGCCTCACTGCATCGACCTTGGTTCTCGTCATGAGCCCCTACCGTGTGGGACAAGACCGCCTATCCCTGACGCTCAGCCCGCAGGTCGCCTGGGCACAGAATGGTGGCAACGGGAATTCCGGAAACGCTGGAAATTCTGGAAACGCCGGAAACTCCGGGAATGCTGGAAATTCTGGGAACGCTGGAAATTCTGGGAACGCTGGAAATTCTGGAACCCCCGGGAATTCAAACTCCAACGGCGCGGGCAAGGGCAAATCAAAATCACCGAAAGACAATCCCCCCGAAGATGCGGTCACCGCGGTAAACCCCGGCAACAAGCCAAAACTATATATCAATGCGGCCACTGGAGACCGGATCGAAGTGCACGGGCCAAGTGTGGGTGTGGTGCATTCCAACGGGCTCAGCGAGCGCATCGACGGTCGCCATTATGAAATGCGGGATGCCATGGGCCGCACCATCATTCGGCGGCAGGCAACGAACTCCGATCGGGCAAGACTGCTCGCCATGATCGAGTGATGACCAGTTCACGGGCCGCAAGGCCCCATTTGCTTCAGGCAGAATGGGGAACAGGCGAATGCTGACGCTCGGTGGCGTCGCGCAACGTCATCGCAGCTTCGGTCCGGTTGCTCACGTTGAGCTTGGAAAGAATGCGCGTCATGTGGTGCTTTATGGTTTTCTCGTGCAGGTTCAGCTGAAGACCGATCCGTTTGTTGCTCAATCCCGCGGCAACGAGCGTCAGGATCTCTCTTTCGCGACTGGTGAGTTCGGCCAGCACGTCGGCTTTCGCCGTCGTGGTTGATCGGGTAGACAAGTCGACCAGCACACGCGCCGACAATTGCGGGCAAACATATCTTTCGCCTAGCGCCACCGTGCGCAGTATGGCGGCCAGGGTTCTCGACCCGACACCCTTCAGGACATAGCCTCGTGCCCCGCTCTGCAAGGCGGTCACGACGTCCTGGTTCTCCTCCGAAACCGTCAGCATCACAATTTTCAGATCCGGGTGTCGCTGCAGAGCCGGCTCGATCGCACTCAGGCCCCCTCCAGGCACCGAGATGTCCATCAGGAGAATATCGAGCTGCTGGTCTTCCGATATCCGCAGGGCGTCATCTCTGCTGCTGCCTTGCGCAATAATCTCGAAGCCGCCGATCTGCTCGAGAGTGCGCACGACGCCTTCCCTGAACAGCGGGTGGTCATCGATGACGGCGAGTTTTATGGCTGCTGGCATCACGCCTGTCCCATTTCAACTGTGTTGAGAACCATTTTCACCATCGTGCCATTTTGTGAAGATGTTACGGCAAACTGGCCACCGAGGCTTTCTACCCGCTCACGCAACCCGACGAGCCCCAGCCCTTCAGGGTGGACGATCTTCGGGTCAAAACCGGGGCCGGTATCGGAAACCTCGATAAAAACGCGCTCCCCGTCGAAATGTTTCGCGACCGATTGACCGGCACCCCCGGCGTGGCGGAAGCCGTTGTTCAGCGCCTCCTGGATGAAGCGAAAGATGCAGATCTTGGCCGATGGCGACAAGGGTGTGTGCCCTCCGGTCATGGACAGCATCACTTTGACGCCGGTTCGCTCTTCGTGCGCTCGCACGGCAAGCTCGAGGATTTCCGTCAACTCGGCATTCTCGACATGCGGCAGCACAAGGCCCTTGCTGACATTCCTGATCTCTCGCATCGCGTCGTCCAAATTGGCTTTGACGGCCCGCAATTCCCGTGCACGCGTCGCAGCCGGCGTGGCAGGATCGGCAAGCACCGGACTGTCGATCCCCAGCGCAGCGAGGGCAACCAGTTGCGCCGGCCCATCGTGCAGGTCCGCGCCGATCCGCCTGAGATAACGTTCGTTAAGCGCCGTGGCGCGCTGCGAAGCACGCTGCACCCGCAATCTCAACATCCGGTTTTGAGCAAGCAGATCGGAAAGTTCGGCAATGCGCTGCTTCAATGACCGGCTCTGGGAACGAATCGTGCGGCTGCCGCGAAAGACGATCGCCGAAAGCCCGAGGAAAAAAATTGCGGTGACGGCAGCGACATCGAGCCAGGTTCGGACGAGTGCCTGCCGGAGGTTCGTTTCAAAATCGGTGGCGATCTCATAAAATTCCAAAACAGCCACGACTTCGCCCGACCACGGCTGAAGTACCGGATTATAGATTTCAAGAAGATGCAAGCCGCTGTCCCGCTCAGCCTGGCTATCCAGGTCATCGAGTTTGTCGAATTCAGCGACCATGTCGCCTGCGAATGCGGCCCGGAGATTGTCGCTGGGTGGAAAGCGCTTCCCGACCAAATCTTTGTTGGTCGAATAGAGGATGGTTCCGTCGCGGCGCCAGAGCTTGAAGGATTGGAGCCTTTTGCCGAGCGCGCCTTGCCCCAGCGTTTCATCCAGCGCATGAGCAACGCTCTCCTCCAGCACTTCGCTCCTGCGCATGTCGGGGAGCAGCGGCGCGATAACGCTGTCGACGTAGAGAGCTGTCGCAGAAGCCGAGTTCCGGGTGACCGCGGCTTCTATCTGGCTTGTCACGGAAATTCCCACCACGATCATCGCCGACAGCGAGAATAGTCCGCCCGCGAGCAGAAACTGAGTGGCAAGCGACAGTGCGTTCCATCGATCGATCAGTCTTGTCGCTCTGTGTGGCGCCATATCCCCAACGGCCCAGTCGGCGGCGCGTCGCGCCAGCGGCACGATTCGAGAGAACCGGCCAATCTGTTGTCGAACGACGCTAAGCGACGCCATCTTTGATCTGCAACTGATCAATCCCTAGGGAACTTAGGGCTTTACAGACTGGACGGAAACCACACCCGGCGGTTTTTTCGCATAAGCTCCACTGCCCTCGTTGAGCGAGGCAGCAAAGCCATGAAGCGCCAGTTCCGATGCTTTCGATCTCCCCGGCACAGATGGTGCAACGCCTGATCGCCAATCGCGGCGGAAGGTGCGGCGTATTTTTCACTTCTGGTCGCGCAATGCTCTCACCGCTTGAGTGAGCGTCATCCGATCGTTACCGTTCTTTTTGATCAGCCTACTGACTTGGCTCGGCGAAACGCCATTTTCTCGCGCGAAATGTTCCACCTCGTAGTACTCGTCGACCGACAGGCGCCTGCGGTCGAGGAAGTCTTGGTTGCTTTTCTCGTCGGCCATTTCCTTTCTCCTGGCGAGTTTGACACGGGTGAGAAATGTCGGTCGGAAGCGGGCTGCCGAATGAGGGTGGCGGCCACCCCTCTCCATGAACTCGTCCCGTAAATTTGCGCCGAACGAGTCCGGGCAATCGCGGTTCCGGACCGCTCGACATCCGGCCCCATTGCGCGCAGCAGATCAGACTTAAGTCCAACGGCAGGGCCTCACGGATCGGACCGAAGCCCAGCCAAGGAACGTTTGCAGCGGTCTCATGTTTGAGCGAGTCTAGCGCGAAGAATGATGCCAAGAGAGCTCACATAAGGAGGCAACCATGAAAATGCGTCTTTCCACTGCAGCCGCCGGATTTCTGCTATTGGCAGGTGTCGGCACCGCTGCCGCTCAGGACGTGATCATCGCGCCTGAGCAGGAGACCGTCATTAGGGAATATGTGGAAAAGCAGCCGCTCGCATCGGTGGAGCTCCCCGGGGTGGAACTCAATATCGGCTCAACGCTACCCGATACGGTCGAGCTTCATGAAGTTCCCGACGTCGAATACCGGTACGTTGTCGTGGACAATCGGACCGTTGTCGTTGATCCAGGCACACGCAAGATCGTCAAAATCATTCAGTGACCTGAACGAGAGGGAGGAGACGCCCGCCGCTTCTAAACGAGCGGCGGGCGACTATGTTATGGGCAGCGTCAAATGAGAACAATCAGCAGACTCTTCGATTCCCGCGACCAGGCAGCGCGTGCCGTTGCCGCGCTTCAGGCGGCAGGAGTTTCTCACGAACAGATCAGCGTCATCGGACCCTACGACGACGAAATCGGCGCTGTCCTGCGCGGTCCGGGCGGTGCCGCCCTAGGCGCGGCAGCTGGTCTGTTAATCGGCCTGTGGACTTTTGGAACCACCGGCATTGATCCTGTCGGAGCGGCGGCTGGCCTGACTCTCGTCGGAGGAGCCTGCGGCGGCTTTGCTGGTGGGCTTCTCCAGACACTCGCCAAAAAACCGGGTGAGCCCAACCTTGTTCAAGGAGTTATTCTGGTGATGGCGCATGTCGACGAAAACCAGGCCGATACGGCGCAGGCGGCGCTCGGAAGTCCCGTTCCCCTAGAGCAACTCGAGGCCACGGCCGGGTGAAATGCGCCGGGTTGGCGCGCTGACGACGAAGCGCGTTCAGATCGGCAGTTCTCGCTGGACCATCAATTCCCCTCTGACGGTTCACGAGACGGCAAGCGTTTGCTCAACCAGATTGACGTAATAGCGCATCACAGTCGGCACGATTTCGTCGTTGAAGACATAGCGATCGCCGTGCAGGCCCTCGCCGGGGCCGACATCGCCGGCGCCGATCCACACGTAGCAGCCGCCGGCCTCGCGGATCATGAAGGCGAAATCCTCGCAGCCCAGGCTCGGGCTGAACTCGGTCGAGACGTTATCCCTCCCGACGGTTGCGGCGGCCGCCTTGACAGCGCGAGCTGTCGCGTGGGCGGTGTTGATGAGCGGCGGATAGCCCTTCCTGTAATCGAGCGTGGTCTTGAGCGAATGGGCTGCGGCAATGCCCCGGGCGATCTCGCCGATCAGCTTCTCGCAGTGATCGGAATGGCCCGGCTCGAAAAACCGACAAGTGCCTTGCAGCCAGACCTTGCCCGGCACGATGTTGCCGACATTGCCGCCGTGGATCTGGGTGAGACTGACGACAAGCGCGGTTTGCGGATCGACCGAGCGGCTGACGATGCGTTGAACGGCCTGGACAAACGCACCCGCCGCCAGGATCGGATCGTCGCCGAGCTGTGGCATGGCGGCATGCGCGCCAAGACCCTCGAAGGTCAGCTCGAAATTGTCGACCGCCGCCATCTGCGGTCCGACGCGAGCGGCGATCGTGCCGAGCCTGACCCCCGGCCAGTTGTGGACGGCATACATCGCCTCGACCGGGAAGCGCTTGAACACGCCGTCTTCGATCATGCGCATGCTGCCGCCTTCGTTTTCCTCGGCTGGCTGAAAGATGAAATAGACGGTGCCATCGAAGGCACGGGATTGGCTGAGCAGTCTGGCGGCGCCGAGCAGCATGGCGGTGTGGCCGTCATGGCCGCAGGCGTGCATCACGCCCTCATTCCTGGAGGCATAGGGCAAGCCGGTCCTCTCCACGACCGGAAGCGCGTCCAGCTCGGCGCGAAGACCGATGGCGCGTGTGCCCGTGCCGCTGCGCAGGATGCCGACAACACCGGTGCCGCCGATCCCCTCATGAACCTCGTCGAAGCCGAAGGAGCGCAGTTTCTCGGTGACGAAGCGTGCGGTTTCGTGCTCGTTGAATCCGAGTTCGGGATTGGAATGGATGTGGTGGCGCCAGGCTACGACCTCTGGCGTCAGGGCGGCGATGGGGTCATTATGGAGCACGATGCTCTCCTTCTACGCCGGCAACGGGGGCGGTTTGATCGGAATCACGATTAGAAGGTCGCACAAGAGGCGTCTTGAACCAGATTGACCGCAGTAGGGACGAAAGACGTGCACGCGAACGAAACCAGTAAATACTGGCGTCATCCCTGCTTCCCTGGCCTTGGCCTGTTCAAGGCGCGCTTCACGCAGCATCGTTACGAGTTGCACACGCACCCCACCTATGTGATCGCGCTGATTACTTCTGGCTGCGAACGCATTCGCATCGGACGCCACAGCGTTGTCGCTCCGGCAGGCACTATTGCCGTCGTCAATCCCGAGGAGTGGCATGACGGGGAACAAGGTGCTGATGAAGGCTGGGCCTACCGGACCTTTTATCCCTCGGTGCCGCTGATGACGGCGGTCGCGCGCGAGCTGGGAGGCGACGGCGCTCCGGTTTTCTCGCACGCGATCATCGAGGACGGCGGTCTCGCAACAGCGTTGGCGGCGGCGCATGAAGGCTCGACGTCCCAGGACGCGACGCAGGCCGAAGCGTCGCTGCTCGTCGCCTTGAGGCATCTCATCGTTCGGCATGGCGATTGGGGCGGGCTGGCAGAGGAGGTCGAAAGCTCGGGATCGTGGCAGAGGTTCTCGCTCTACGAGAATCTTGTCGAAAGCGAACTTGGCTCGCAACTCAACCTGCAGCGGCTTGCCGACGCCGCGCGCGTGACCCGGTTCCAGGTCATCCGGGATTTCAAGAAGGCGATTGGCCTGACGCCCGCAGCCTATATCCGCGACCGGAGACGGCGTCGCGCCAGTTCCTTGATCGAACAGGGGCTCGGCCTCGCCGATGCCGCCATTGCGGCAGGTTTCGCCGACCAGAGCCATCTTTCCCGCACGTTCCGGGCTGCGCATGGCATGACGCCTGGCATGTTCAGGAGAGGCGCCTAAGCCTCGCGAAAGGAGACGCTTGCGCGCGGATATTTGCTGCGCGATGGTGAAGCTGGGCTTGGGAGGAATCATGCGAAAAATCCTGGTATCGACGACGCTGCTGCTCGCGGCCTCGCTATTTGCGAATGCCGCTCAAGCGCTGGACAGCAGCGGGACGCCGGTTGTCGTGTCTCCACTTGCCTCACGCACGGAAACCGCCTCCGGCCAGCCGATAGTGCTGCCGCAGAAAAACGTGCAGGTCCTGGTTTCGTCCTTTGAGATCGCGCCGGGCGCGACCTTGCCGGTCCACAAGCACCCGTTTCCCCGCTATGCCTATGTCCAGGGTGGAACGCTTCAGGTCACCAATGTCGAGACCGGCAAGAGCAACACATACAAGTCAGGCGATTTCATCATCGAAATGATCGGGCAGTGGCATCAGGCCACCAATGTCGGCGCCGATCCGGTGAAGCTGCTGGTCATAGATCAGGTCGAAGAAGGCACCAAGAACACGGTGTTGCGCCAGTAGCTGGCATTTCTGAACACAGCGTCCGTGGCGGACCCTTACAGCCCGCCACAGAGGTCAGAACGTGAACCCTTCCGGTAAATTGTGAGTCCAATATCCTTCCTCGACGAGTTCGCTGATGCGCCAACCCTCGGTCGTGCGCACGACGCGGTCGCGATACCAGAGCCCTTGGAAGAAGACCTGCCTTTTGCCTTCGCCGAGGTCGACGACCATTGGGCATGAACAATGCACGCGCGCGCTGGCCTCGTCCCCTCGGACTTCAAGAAGAATTGTCGAAATGGCATGCTGCGAGATCAATATCTTCGACAGGGCGCCTTTCATGAAAGCAATATGCTCTTCCACACCGCTCCTGATTCCGCCCGTCACAGTGTCGTCAAGCACGGCATCGGGTGTGAATACGTTCCGATAGGCTTCCCAGTCGCGATCGTCCACGGCGTAGCAATAACGAATAAGCAGCTGTTCGATCTCAAGCCGATCCGAAATCTCCTGCAGTGAAAGGGTCATGTCTTGCCTCCGCAGTTCGCGGCACTGATACCGCATGCGCCAAGCCTACCCCGACATGTCGATCAATATTCCCATTGATGACGCTCCGAGCAACCTCGAATCGGCTGCTCAATTCTCCTCCGCGTTCACCCGATCCGCGGCGGCGGCCAGAACGGCGCGGTTCCCCTCTTCGTACAAGCGGCGGATGGAGATGGCGCTGACGCGCCAGCCTTCTGGTGTCCGCACCAGTCGGTGGAGATAGCTGGCGCCGACCGTCCAGAACCGGGTGTCGATCCAGTGGGTCGCGCGAACATGGCTGCGCGCAACGGCATCGTTGCCCGCGCCTTCGACAACGATGTTGGTGATGAGGTGCTGGGTAGCGTCGAAGCCCGGCAGCAGGTCTTGCCACTGGGCAATCAGCGCGTCGCGGTCGCTGGTCGCGACCTCGCCACCGAAAAGGCTCGTATAGTCGGTCGTGACGCGGGCCGCGAAATACGATTTGACCTGGTTCCATTCGCGCAAATCGGCATAGAGCCCGATCCCCGCCACTGCCTCGGCGATGGCGGTCCTGTCTTCGAGCGTCAGCGCAGCCGTGGACTGCGAGGTGTTCAAGGCCGACGCAGAGGTGGCAGCAAGGATCGCGGCGAAAACTGTCGAGGCCAGGACGACGTGCCGGCGGGTGACGGCGCTCATTGCCCCGCCTCCCCTGCACTACCCAGCGTGGCGCGGAAATGCGCGGCGACGGCGTCACTCGCCGCTTTCACCGGCCCGGCACGGTCGTAGAAGTCGAACTGGGTGACGTTGTCGAGCCACAGCTCCTGCTTCGGCCCGGTCAGCCGCGCGTAAAATTTGTGCGCGCCCTGCGGGATGGCAGCCGCCTCGCTATGCATCATCACAAAGGGCTGATGCAGGCGCGGAGCAGCCTGGATCGCATCGAATTTCAGCCAGCCGCGCCAGAAGGCCGGATCGGCCTCGTTGCGCCAGGCCGGGATCATGCCGCGATCGGGCTCGGTGTAGTAAGGCACCTTGAACATGATCGCGCGATCGTCGGTCAGGCTGGCGGCGGGCAGGAAGGCCTGTTTGCCGGTGCGGTGATACGCCGCCTCGGCTTCATCGCCCGCGGCTTCAAGCTTGGCGACGCCGTCCTTGCCGCCATAGGTCTGTTCGACCACATCGGCGTCGTGCAGCCAGGGTGCGACGAGAGCGACCGACTTGATCGCCGTATTTTTAGCGGCGGCAGTGACCATGTAGCCGGAGCTGGCGCAAATGCCGAGCCCGCCGATGCGGTCCTTGTCGGTCTCGGGCCGGGTCGCGAGATAGGCGACCGCCGCCTCGATATCGGCGATCTTGGCGCTGGGATCCTCGTATTGGCGACGTGCGCCGCCGCTTTCGCCCCAACCGCGAAAATCGAAGGTCAAGGCGACGAAGCCGCGGTCGGCCATCTCGCGGGCGTAGCGGGCCGACATCTGTTCCTTCACCGTCATCCAGGCGCCGGTCACGACCAGCGCGGGCCGAGCTTCCATCGCGTCCAGATCCTCGGGCAGATAGAGGTCGCCGACGATCTGCTCGCCATGCGAGGCGAAAGTGACGCGCTCGACGCGCTGTGCGGCGAAGGCAGTGGAGGCGAGCGCGACGGCGGTTGCCGCGGCTAGTGTCAGGGTTTTCAGCATCGCAAGTCTCCTTTGGTTTGGAGCGAGAAGCGCGGCAAGTTGAGGAAAGCCACCGTCTCAGCGATCATCCGTCAGTCGGCCAGGCAGTGGCTTCAGCGGGTAGTGCGCCCAGTAGAAGGCGTCCGACTGGTACATGTCGGTCAAAAAATTCTGTGCTTCAGTGATCTTGCCATCCTTGATCCGGAACATCAGGGCGTAGAGCTGGTCGATCTCGGGACCTGAGCCGACGTTCGACCAGCCGCGATGAATGTCGACGACGAGGTCGCCCTGTGCCTGGAAGAAGATCGGCTCAGCCCTAAAATTGCCGTCGGCCAGGCCACGGAAGAAGGCGACCACTTCCTCCGGTCCGCGCTTGTCGCCGGCGAGCGGATGATGGCCGGGAATGCGCCACACGATGTCGGGCGCGAGGAAGGGCCGGACCGCCTCCGAATTCCCGGTCGCGTAAGCAGCGTAATAGTCCTTGATGAGCTGGATGTTGCGGTCTTCCTGCGGACCGCCGTTCGCGGGGGCGGCAGACACCGCCAGGAGAGCGCCGGCGGCAAGCGAAGCAAGCCTGGTCATCGGTCCTGTCTCCTTGCTGTTTCGTCGGACCCAACATGACGCTTTTTGTTCACCGGAAAAATCCGTATAGTTCGACAAGGCTATTTGGAATTTCCTCACAATGCGCCTCGACCAGTTCAGCGGGATTGTCGCCTTCGTGAAGGTCGCGGAGGCCAAGAGCTTCACCCGCGCCGCCGCCGAGCTCGGCGTCGCTCCGGCCTCGTTGAGCGAGGCCGTCAAGGGGCTCGAGGAGCGTCTGGGGGTGCGGCTCCTCAACCGCACGACCCGCAGCGTCGGTTTGACCGAAGCCGGCGCCCACTACCTCGACCACGTGCGCCCAGCGGCCGAGGAGATCTGGGCAGCTGGCGCGGCGCTGCGCGAGACCCGCGATCGCCCCGCCGGCACGCTGCGCCTGAGCCTGCCGTGGATCGCCGCGCCGCTGCTGATCGAGCCGCTGATGGGGCCATTCATGGACGCTTACCCGGAAGTGAGGCTTAGCGTGATCTTCGACGACAATTTCGTCGATATCGCCGCTCAGGGCTTCGATGCCGGTCTGCGGATCGGCGAGCTTCTCGAGAAGGATATGATCGGCGCGCGTCTGGGCGGGCCGCTGCAGACGGTCGTTTTGGGGAGCCCGGACTATCTGGCGAGGAACGGCACGCCGACGCGGCTGGCCGACCTCGCCGCCCACCGCTGCATCGCCTTCGCCTTCACCCGCACCCGCGCCATCTCGCCCTGGGAGTTCGTCGTAGATGGACGTCAGGTCGAGTTCACGCCCGACGCACGTCTGATCGTGAACACACTTCCGCTCTGCATTACCGCCGCCGCGCAAGGGCTTGGCCTTGCTTTCGCCGTCGAAGGCCTGGCTGCGCCGCTTCTCGCCTCAGGCGCGCTGGTCAAGGTGCTGGAGCCTTTCTGTCCCACCTACGAACCGCTCCACCTCTATTATCCCAGCCGCCGCCTCGTCCCGCCCAAGCTGCGGGCCTTTATCGACTTCGTGCGCGCGAACGCTCACAATTTGCGGATCTGATGCACCGCCGCGAAAACCGACATGTGTCACGGCGAGCCGCTCCGGCTCATCCCCAGGCGCCGACCATCTGCCTGGTGGCGGCGTTGAGTCGGTTGAAGGCGTTGATCAAGGCAATCTGGACGACCAGGGCGGCGAGTGCCTTTTCGTCATAGTGCCGGGCGGCCTCGTCCCAGATCGCGTCCGGCACCGGATCCGGCCGGTCGCAGAGCCGGGTTGTTGCCTCGGCAAGCGCAAGAGCCGCGCGTTCAGCGTCTGTGAAGTACGGCGTCTCCCGCCAGGCGGACACGGTGAAGACGCGCTCATCCTTTTCGCCGGCCTTCTTCAATTCGCGCGCATGCATGTCGATACAGACGCTGCATCCATTGATCTGACTGGCACGCAAATGGACGAGCTTGCGCGTCACGTATGGCAGGTCAGCCGTCTCCGTCGACTTGTCCAGCGCGAGCAGCGCCTGCAGCGCGCCGGGAATGAGAAGCACAGGGTTTTTCAGTCTTGCTTGCACGGTGGCCTCCTTCAGACGTGTTTTGTGCGAGTGCGTTCTGCCGAGCCGGATGTCGCGCCGTCCATGCAAAACAATAACTGATTGGTTATGAATTGACGCATAACTCACGGGTTATGAATGTGTCAAGTGAGGAACTGGCGGCAATGCAAACGGCAACGACCTGTCGCGCGTTGAGCCAATAGTTCCGGCTTTCACGGCAAGGAGCCCGATGCTAGGGCTGCACGTCTTGAATCAGCAACGGATGCCCCCGTGACCGACACCGAACGCCCTCGCCTGCCGCTGATCGAAATCTGCGTCGAAGGCATAGATGGCCTGCTCGCCGCCCAGGCCGCCGGCGCCGACCGGGTCGAGCTGTGCGCCAGCCTCGTCGAAGGCGGCATCACGCCGAGTTTTGGCACCGTGCGCGCCGCGCTTGAGCTGGCGACGATCCCATTCCACGTCATCGTGCGGCCGCGCGGCGGCGATTTTCTCTACAGCGAGGCCGAATACAATTCGATGCTCGCCGATGTGCTCGCGCTGCGCGAGCTTGGCGTGGCCGGTGTCGTCGTCGGCTGCCTGAGCGCCGACGGCACCATCGACGAAAAGCGCATGAGCGAATTGGCACAGGCGGCAGGGTCCTTGAACGTGACCTGCCACCGTGCCTTCGACATGACGCGCGATCCGGCAGAAGCGCTGGAAGCGCTGATCCGCAGCAAGGTCGGCCGCGTGCTGACCAGCGGCCAGCGCGACACCGCATTGGAAGGCATAGCCCTGCTGGCGGACCTCGTCCGGCAGGCGGGGAAGCGCATCATCATTCTCGGCTGCGGCGGGCTCGACCCGGGGAATATCGCCGAGGTGCGGGAAAAAACCGGACTGACGGAAATGCACTTCGCCGCACTCAAGGACGTGCCGAGCGCCATGCGCTACCGCAATCCCCAGGTTGGCATGGGCGGCACCGACCTCGACCGCGAGTACCGCAACACGGTGACCGACGCGGCGCTGGTGGCGACGACGATTGCGGCGGCGAGAGCATGATCCCGGAAGGAAGAAAACACGTGACGCACGCACGCTTGCCGATCGAAAGAGTCTCGCCGCAGGACGAGCCCGCCGTCCTCGCCCTCAACAACGAGCACGCGGCCGAGTTGTCGTGGCTTGAGCCAGAGCGCCTGTCCTTCCTGCTCGGCGAGGCGTTTTATGCGCGTCGCATCGGTGCGCTCGAAGCCTTCATCATGACCTTCGACCAGCAGGCCCGCTACGACAGCCCGAACTTCCTGTGGTTTCGCGAGCGCTATCCGCGCTTCGTCTATGTCGACCGTGTCGTCGTCGCGGGAGAAGCGCGTGGCCGCGGCCATGCCCGCAGGCTCTATGAGGATCTATTCGACCATGTTTCGCGTGCCGGCCAGACCGTCGTCACTTGCGAGGTGAATGCCGAGCCGCCCAATCCGGCTTCGGATGCCTTTCACGCAGCGCTCGGCTTCGTCGAGGTCGGCGACGCGGTGATCCATGGCGGCAAGAAGGCGGTGCGCTACTATACCAGGCAGATCACCGGCTGAGGCGACAGTTCTACCAGTTGCGGTTCAGCCAAGCGCGAGCCGGCTTTTCGACGATGTAATAGCTGCACAAAGCGCACGCGAACGCCCCGGCCAGCATCAGCAGCGGCTCACTGCCCTGCGAATAGACGAACTTGTAGAACGGCTGCTGCCACAGATAGAGCGAATACGACCACAGCCCCAGCGTCGCCATCGGCCAGCAGGACAAAAATCCGGTCAGGTAACGAGCGCTGAAGTCGACCGAATTGACGGCGAGCGCCAACAGCGGCACCGCGACCAGATAGTGGATCGGCGTCGGCACCGCATCCATGAACAGAAGGACCGCCCCGACGGACGCCGCAACCGCGACATGCGGCCCCTTGAACAAGGCCGGCAGTCTGTCGTCGGCCTTGAGCAGGCATATCACCGCCGACAGCAGGATCGAGGCGATGTGCACGTCGGTCCGCCAATAGGTGGTCTCGTAGTCCATTCCGAAGACCCAGTATGAAATCGCGCCATTCGCCATGGCCAGCACCGACAGCGCACTGAGCAGCACGACGACGCGGGCACGCCCCGAAACAACAAAGCTGATCAGCGCCAGGATGACATAGGCATGTTCCTCGACGCACAGCGACCAGATATGGTCGAGCGCGCCGGCGCGGCTGACGAGAATCCCGGCATAATTGTAGGTGAATGTCAGCGCCGTCAGCGCCGCCTTCCATTTGAAGGCGACAAAGGTGCCGGACAAGGCAACCATCGAAGCGACGACGAAAACCAGCAGCGCCGGATAAATGCGGGAGAACCGGCGCTTGAAGAACGCCTTGAGCGGATAGCGTTCGACAAAGAGAATCTCGGCCATCAGCCGGCCGCTGAGCACGAAGAAGAACTCGACGCCCATGACACCGAGGTTGATTCCGGGAACGGGAAAGAAGTGGCCGATCAGCACCAGTGCGATCGACAGGCCGCGCCAGCCGTCGAGATAGGCCAGCCTTGTTCTCGACGATGTGTCGGCGCTGGACCGGGACACGACAAGCTGCGTCGCGGAGATATCCGTCATGCCGGTCCCTTCGCATTTGAACGATGCGAAAGGGCTGCAAGCTATGACTGTGCGCTCCGAGCCCCGGCTCGCATTCCTCCAGGCATATTGCAGTGCAATAGAATGTTGTGCAAGTGCGAGATAGCAACACTCTCGCATGTCCGGCCATCAGACCCGAGGGCGACGAAAAAGGGACCGTGAAGGCCCCTTTCCCAATCCCGGACTGGCAACGGGCATATTCAGGCGTTGGCGGCAGCCACCGCGCGCTTGGCCATCACCGCGATCAGATTGGCGCGATAATCGGCCGAGGCGTGGATGTCGCTCATCAAATTCTTCGCCGAAATCTTCATACCGTCGAGCGCGGCTGCCGTGAAACTTTTGGTCAGCGCCGCCTCGATTTCCTTCGAACGGAAGACGCCGTCATCGCCAGCCCCGGTGACCGCGACCCTGACGCCGTCCTTGCCCTTGGCCACGAACACCCCGACGATCGCGTAGCGCGAGGCCGGATTGCGGAACTTTTCATAGGCCGCCTTGGCCGGCGCGGTGAAGGTCACGGCGGTGATGATCTCGCCATCTTTCAGTGCCGTCTCGAACAAGCCCGTGAAGAACTTGCCGGCGGCGATCTCGCGCTTATTGGTGACGATGGTGGCGTCGAGCGCAAGAAGTGCTGCCGGATAGTCGGCAGCCGGATCGTTGTTGGCGATCGAGCCACCAATCGTGCCCTTGTAGCGCACCGCCGGGTCGCCAATCCGGGACGCCATATGGGCGAGCGCCGGACAGGCCTTCTTCAGCTTCTCGTCGCTGGCGACATCGTGATGCGTGGTGCCGGCGCCGATAGTGACGGTCTTGCCCGACACCTTGACGCCTTGCAGTTCCTTGATCCGCGACAGGTCGACCAGGTCGGAAGGCGCGGCAAGCCGTGTCTTCATCGCGGGGATCAGCGTCATACCGCCCGACAAGAGCTTTGCATCGCCGCTTTTGAGCAGCTTGGCGGCATCGGCGACGGAGGCAGCGCGGTGATAGTTGACTGAGTACATTGGGAGTCTCCCGTGAAATAGTGGGTAGTTAGTAGTGAGTAGTGAGTAGTGAGTAGTGAGTAGTAATGCCGGTCGATTTTGCCTCAATCGTAACTATTCACTACTGACTATTCACTACTCACTCCTCACTCCTGTTTCAGTGTTTCGTCGCCCGGATCGCTGCCCAGACCGTGGACGGCGATGCCGGCATGGCGATATCGGTGATGCCGATGGCGTCGGTGATGGCGTTGATCACCGCCGGCGGTGAGCCGATGGCGCCGGCCTCGCCGCAGCCCTTTATACCGAGCGGATTGCCCGGGCACGGCGTGTTCGAGGTCGAGACCTTGAACGACGGCAGATCGTCGGCGCGCGGCATGGTGTAATCCATGTAGCTCGCCGTCAAAAGCTGCCCGCTGGCGTCGTAGCGGGTGCCTTCCAGCAAGGCCTGGCCGATGCCTTGGGCGACGCCGCCATGCACCTGGCCTTCGACGATCATCGGGTTGATGATGTTGCCGAAATCGTCGGCGGCGACGAACTGGACGATCTCGGTGACGCCGGTTTCCGGATCGATCTCCACCTCGCAGACATAGCAGCCGGCCGGGAAGGTGAAGTTCGATGGATCGTAGAACGACGTTTCCTTCAGCCCCGGTTCCATGCCGCCGGGCAGGTTGTGGGCCGTGTAGGCGGCAAGCGCCATCTGGAACCACGGCACGCTCTTATCGGTGCCGGTGACCTTCAACGCGCCGTTTTCGATGACGATGTCGCCCTCGTCGGCCTCGAGCAGATGCGCGGCGATCTTCTTGGCCTTGGCCTCGACCTTGTCGAGCGCCTTGGCGACAGCCGACATGCCGACAGCACCCGAGCGCGAACCGTAGGTTCCCATGCCCATCTGCACCTTGTCGGTATCGCCATGGACGATCGAGACGCTGTCTATGGGCACGCCGAAGCGCTGGTTGACAAGTTGCGCGAAGGTCGTCTCATGGCCCTGGCCATGGCTGTGCGAGCCGGTCAGCACCTCGATGG
Source organism: Mesorhizobium sp. M6A.T.Ce.TU.016.01.1.1 (assembly GCF_003997065.1). Taxonomy (NCBI): domain Bacteria; kingdom Pseudomonadati; phylum Pseudomonadota; class Alphaproteobacteria; order Hyphomicrobiales; family Phyllobacteriaceae; genus Mesorhizobium; species Mesorhizobium sp. M6A.T.Ce.TU.016.01.1.1. Next base: position 85,741 of record NZ_RZTJ01000017.1, read on the forward strand.
TGCCGGCGGCATTGACGCGCACCTCGGCACTTTCCCAAAGGCCGACACCCGCTCCAAGACTGCCGACCGCCGCCGACGGCGCCAGGCCGCAGGCCTCGATATAATTGCTCAAGCCGATGCCACGCAGCTTGCCTCTCTTGGCGGCGGCGGCCTTGCGCGCGGCAAAGCCGGCATAGTCGGATGCCGCCATCGCAGCGTCGAGCGAAGCTGCATAATCACCGGCGTCATAGTTCATGATGACCGGCGTCTGGTGCGGGAACGAGGTGATGAAGTTCTTTCGGCGAAGCTCCGCCGGCGACACGCCCAACTCGCGAGCGGCGGTCTCCATCGTGCGTTCGAGCAGATAGGTGGCCTCCGGCCGCCCTGCCCCGCGATAGGCGTCGACCGGCGCGGTGTTGGTGTAGACGGCGCGCACATTGGCGTGGATCGCCGGGATATCGTACTGGCCCGACAACAGCGTCGCATAGAGATAGGTCGGCACACAGGACGAGAACAGCGACATGTAGGCGCCGAGATTGGCGATGGTGTCGACTTTCAGCCCGGTGATCCTGTTGTCCTTGTCGAAGGCCATTTCCACTGTCGAGACATGGTCACGGCCGTGGGCATCGGTGAGAAAGCTCTCGGTGCGGTCCGCGACCCATTTGACCGGCACGCCGGTCTTCTTCGAGGCCCACAGGCAGATGATTTCTTCCGGATAGATGTAGATCTTCGAGCCGAAGCCGCCGCCGACATCCGGCGCGATGACGCGCAGCTTGTTTTCCGGCGCGACGTTGTAGAAGGCGCTCATCACCAGGCGCGCGAGATGCGGGTTCTGAGAGGTCGTCCAGCACGTATAGTGGTCCTCGGCTTTGTCGTAGTAGCCTAGTGCAGCGCGCGGCTCCATGGCGTTGGGCACCAGCCGGTTGTTGACGATCTTCATCCGGGTGACGTGGGCACCGGCCTTGATCGCCGCGTTAGTCGCGGTGCTGTCGCCGAGCTCCCAGTCGAAAATCAGGTTGCCGTCGGCTTCCGGATGGATCTGTGGTGCGCTCCTTTCGAGCGCCTTCGGAGCATCGACGACTGCCTTCAGTTCCTTGTAGGTAATGTCGACCGCTTCGGCCGCGTCGCGCGCCTGGCCCTTGGTTTCGGCGACCACGACCACCACCGCGTCGCCGACGTAGCGGACCCTGTCGAAGGCCAGCGGCGACCATGCCCCCATCTTCATCGGCGAGCCGTCCTTGGAATGGATCATCCAGCCGCAGATGAGATTGCCGATGCCGTCGGCCTTGAGCTCCTTGCCGGTCAGCACACCGATGACGCCCGGCATGCCTTTCGCCTTTTTGACATCGATCTTCTTGATCTGCGCATGCGCGTGAGGGCTGCGCACGAAGGCCGCATGCTTCATGCCGGGAACCACCATGTCGTCGACATAGCGCCCGGCGCCGGTAATGAACCGCCTGTCTTCCTTGCGCGCTACACGAGCGCCAACACCTTCAATGCCCATCGCAGAAATTCCTCCCGAATTGCTGAACTAGGTGAGTAGGGCAGTAGGGCGGTAAGGCAGTAGGGATTTGAGCCAATTTCCCTACTGCCTTACTGCCCTACTCCCTTACTGCCCTTATGCTGCTTGCTTGGCCTTGCCCTTCGAAGACATCGTCTCCGATGCGGCGAGGATCGCCTTCACGATGTTGTGGTAGCCGGTGCAGCGGCAGATGTTGCCTTCGAGCTCGGCGCGCACCGTGGCCTCGTCGAGGCCTTCGGGGTGACGGTTGATCATGTCGGTCGCCGCCATGATCATGCCCGGCGTGCAGAAACCGCACTGCAGGCCATGGTGCTCCTTGAACGCCGCCTGCACCGGATGCAGGTCGGCGCCGTCCGCCAATCCTTCAATCGTCAAGATGTTCGACCCGGAGGCTTGCACCGCAAGCATCGTGCAGGATTTTACCGCCTTGCCATCGACATGGATCACACAGGCGCCGCATTGCGAGGTGTCGCAGCCGACATGCGTCCCGGTCAGGCCGAGATTCTCCCTCAAGAAATGAACCAGAAGCGTACGGTCTTCGGCAGCGCCGCTTACCCGCTTTCCGTTGACCGTCAACGATACGTCCGACATGAAACCTCCCTGGGTGCTACCTTGGTCGTTCTGGCGTCGGTGTTGCCCGAGCCCTCCATCTGTCGCTATTCTTATACCGCATAAAGCACGGGGAAAAAGTGCCGCGGAACGCCGAGATTGCGAGAATGCAGTTCGTCCGAAAATCCGCCTATTGTACTTTCGGTCACGCAAAGACAGGAAATGGCGCAACGAAGCGAAACACGATCGCTGTGCGATGCCGCCTTCGGCCATCAGCGGCCTGGGGCTGGCCAAGCCGATTCAGCCGATGCCGTGTTTTCTGAGAACCTCCCGCTCGTCGCCCGACACCCACCCAAATACTTTGGGCTCTCCGTCCAGTTTCTGGACGAGGTAGTGGACGTCGAAGTCTATTGTGACGTCCGGTCGGTCTTTTCGGGCATAGATCGACGTCCAGGCGACGTGGGCAACGCAATGATGCTCGTCTATCGGCGAGATGCGAACATCCCGTACTCGCATTTCCTTCGTGCCGATCGCCCGATAATGAGCATAGCCTTGCTCCATAGCCTGCTTGAGCTGGTCGTCGTTGTTCCCGACCATGACGCCGACAGGCGACGCCGCGATGAAGGCGGAGGCATAGACCGATGCGACTTCGTCCATGTCGGCATCGCCTGCGAGGGATTTCCGGAAAAGCTGCTCATACCTTTCGAACAGCTTCCTGACCTGGGCGTCCATGGATCACGCTCCCTTCCAGTGTAGTTCTGGCCAGTGTGGTTCTGGATTTGAAGTTTCTGAACACTGACGCCGTCAAAAATAGCAGAAAATTCAAATCCGTCATGTTGGCTCATTGCCAAAGTGGCGCTTGAAGACAACAATGCCCTCGACGCCGGCGCGCCAGACGCGCACAAAAAGCGCGTCGGAGGAATGGAGGAGGAAGCCGCTGGCCAGTTCACGGACGCGCTATGCATGCGGCCTATCGGTGCTCACTACCGACGAACCCGACGCGGATGCGTTCGCCCGGGCGGTGGCGGTGGAAGCCGCAGCCGTCGATGCCGGCTTCGCCCTGCTGTTTTTCTCGCAGAGCCTCGTCGAGGCAGTCGCCCTTTCGGAAGCGCTGAAAGCCCAAGCGCCGGCGCTCCTCTATGCCGGCTGCTCGACGGCCGGCGAGATTACGCCCAAAGGCCTGGAGGACGGCCAGGTCCTGGCCATGCTGCTTCCCTCTGCAACGTTTTCGGCAGCCAGCACCATGGTCGAAAATCTGTCCTCATCGGGCATGGACGGGATCACCGGCGAAGTCGAGGCGCTGAGGCGTTCGTTACGCGGGCGCGTCGGGCACGAGCGAGCTGACACCACTTTCGCGCTCTGCTTCATCGACGGGCTGTCCTATGCCGAAGAAGCCGTGACCTCCGCCATCCATTGGGGACTCGACGACATTCCGCTGATCGGCGGGTCGGCGGGCGATGATCTGAAATTCGAGACGACGCGGCTGATCTCGAACGGCAAGGTTGCCTCCGACAGCGCCATCATCGTGCTGATCACCACGGAAATTCCTTTCCACGTGTTCAAGACCGACAATTTCGTCCCCACCGACGAGAAGCTGGTGGTGACCGCATCCGATCCCGATCACCGCACCGTGCGCGAATTCAACGCCACCAATGCCGCCGAGGAATATGCCGCCTCGGTCGGCGTCATCCCGCAGATGCTGACGCCGCTGAGTTTTGCCTCGCACCCGGTGGTGTTGAAAGTGGGCGGCGAATTTTACTGCCGCTCGATCCAGAAGATGCACGCGGACGGCTCGCTGTCGTTCTTCTGCGCCATCGACGATGGCGTCGTCCTTTCCATCGCCCAGCCCAAGAACATGGTCGAATCGACGCGGGCCGCCCTTAGGGATGTCGAGGAAAGGCTTGGCGGCATCGACATGATCCTCGGTTTCGACTGCGTGCTGCGCAGGCTCGACGCGCGCAACCGCCAGGTCTTTCGAGAGATTTCGGAACTCTACAAGGTCAACAACGTCATCGGCTTCGGCACCTATGGCGAACAGTACCGGTCGATGCATCTGAACCAGACTTTCACCGGCATCGCTTTCGGAGAGCGGCAGGCGGCGGAGTAGGAGGTTCTTATGCCGCTCAGGAACATCAACGACCTGGAGAAGCTGAAGAAGATCAACGCAGCCCTCGTCAGCCGCGTCGAGCGCTCTATGGAACAGCAGGGCAACGCGTTCTCGCTGTTCCAGACCGCGATTTCGCTCGAGAATCGAGTGCGTACGCGCACCGAGGAATTGCACTCGACACTGCGTAGATTGGAACAGTCCAATATCGATCTCAGCGCGGCCAAGGAAAACGCCGAGCTGGCGAACCTGTCCAAGACCAGGTTCCTGGCCGCCGCCAGCCACGACGTGTTGCAACCGCTGAACGCCGCGCATCTCTCCGTCTCGGCGCTGGCCGAAGTGCAGACCAGCGACGAAGGCAAAAAACTGGTCCGGCAGGTCGAGCGGTCGCTGGAGACGATGGAGGATCTGCTCCGCACCCTGCTCGACATTTCCAAGCTCGACGCCGGTGTCGTGCAGCCCGATATCGGCGACGTCAGCCTGGAGATGCTGTTTTCGTCGCTGCGCTCGGATTTCCTGCCGGTCGCCGAAATGAAGGGCCTGACGCTGAAATTCCGGCCGGTCAACGCCGTCGTGCGTTCGGACCGCACCTTGCTGCGGCGCATCCTGCAGAACATCCTTTCCAACGCGCTGCGCTACACCCGCTCCGGCGGCGTGCTGGTCGGCACCAGGCATCGCGGCGACACGATCCGCATCGATGTCGCCGACACCGGCTGCGGTATTCCCGACGACCAGCGCGAGGCCGTGTTCGAGGAATTCCACCGCGGCACGATCCCGACCGATGCCGGGCTTGCCGGCGGCGGGCTGGGATTGGGCCTGGCCATCGTGCGCCGCATCGCCGCCGCACTCGGCCATCCCGTGACGTTTTCGTCGAAGGTTGGACACGGCACGATTTTCCATATCGACGTTCCGGTCGGGATCGGCGCCAGCGTCGATGCCATTGCGAGCACCGCCGACATGGAGCGGCCGCGCGGCTACGGTCTGTTCGGCACAAAAGTGCTGCTGGTCGAGAACGACATCGAGGTGCTGCAGGCGATGACGTCGCTGCTCGAGCGCTGGCAATGCCTGGTGCGCCCCGCCACCTCGACCGGTGATGCGCTCGACATGCTTGGCGATACGGACTGGGTGCCGGACATCGTCATAGCCGACCAGCATCTCGACGGCGGCGATCTCGGCACCACGACCATCGCCGAGGTCCGCGATTACCTCGGTCGCGCCGTGCCGGCGCTGATCGTCACCGCCGACGGTTCGGAAAAAATTGCCAAAGCCGCCCGCGCGGCCGGCATCGAGCTGATGCGCAAGCCGCTGAAACCGGCACAACTGCGCGCGCTGCTGGCGCATTTGCTGGCTTGATCCCCCCAAAGACACGGGTAGAAGATCGCGAGCGCCAGGAAAAATGGCGCACTGTCACCGTAATACGAAAGTTCCCATGTATGAGGTTTTCAGAGTCTCAGCCGCGCCATGTGCTCTGCCTCTTGGGGCCGCAAGGAAGATTTTTTGAGCTTTGTCGCTTAATTCAGTCGGCAATCGACGACTTCGCCCCCGGATTTGAGATTGACACAAAGTTTTCGCAGGACGCGCCGGATGATCGCATGTCAGTGTCCTTTGGTGTGTCTTGGGATCGTGTGCATGAGGGTGCACGGACCGAAGAGGAAGAAGAGGCGGTACTTGAACATGGCTGCGTGATTTATGTGCTTGGTCCCCATACGGACGCAGAAAATGCCGTTGAGACGTCCGCGAATGCCCTTCGTCTGATCGTCTATGCACTGGATAACGGCGCTACCGCCGCGAAGGGAGAGAGTGCTGGCATTGCGCACGGGGCCGCCCGGTGGAAGCAGCTTGGTCGAGATGCCGACCACCATATGGAAGGCCTAGCTTTGGCTCGCCTCTGCCGCCTTGCCTTCAGCAAGCGGCCGTTAAGTGATGGAGAGTTCCTCTGCAGCGTCGGCTTCCATCTTATCGGGCTGCCAGAGGTTTTCGTGCCAAGGAGCCTCTCGGATGATGAACTGGTGCTCAGCTCTATAATTGACAGCATTGCCGAGGAGATATTCACTGAAGGCGTCGAGATGGTTTTAGCCCGCCACGGTGCGATGTTGCTACCAGTCGACGAGTATGACGAAGACGACTTCAAATATAATCCCTACGGTGCCCTCTACTTGAGCCCTGGCATCAAATTGGATTCCCAAATCAATTGAGGCATGAAGGAGAATAACTCTGATGCACACCGACGTGGTGTCATGAGTGACCGAGGGCTATCTGCTCTCAAAACCCCGCCTGCCCGCGAAACAGCTCGGCACTGTCGAGCTTCGAAACCTCGATGACGGCTTGCGTCCGGCTGTAGACGTTGAGCTTGCGCAGGATCTCGGAAACATGTGCCTTGACCGTGGTCTCGCCGACCTGCAGCTCGTAGGCGATCTGCTTGTTGAGCAAGCCCTGGCGCAGCATCTGCAGCACCCGCAATTGCTGCGGCGTCAGCTTGGCAAGCCGCTGCACCATTTCGGCGCGGTCGGCGCTGTTGGCGTCCGGCGGCTGGCCTTCGTAGGTTTCGGGCACGTAGATCGCACCTTCCATCACCGAGCGGATGGCGGCGGCCAGATCGCTCTTGCGCGCCGATTTCGGGATGAAACCGGCCGCGCCGTAGGATAGCGCCTCGGAAATGATCTTGGGCTCCTCATGCCCCGAAACGATGACCACCGGCAGGCGCGGATAGCGGGTCCGAAGCTGCAGCAGCCCGTCGAAGCCATGCACATCCGGCATGCTGAGGTCGAGCAGCGCGAGATCGAAGGGCTTGGCATCGGCCAGAAGCTCAAATGCCTCGGTGATCGAACGCGCCTCGACAGTGTCGACGTCCGGATAGGCCATTTGCACAGCGCTGTGCAGCGCCTCGCGAAACAGCGGGTGGTCGTCGATGATCAGAAACCGGGCGCGATCGTTGACTGCGGTCATGGCATTCGTTTCGGTTCAGGCAGGATAGAATAGCCCAGTGACCATGGCCAGATTATTGGCAAATAGTACATCGCCATCTCTAGCCGAAAGGCGGAGATGGCAATTTCCGGACCACCATGCCTTGCCCGGCCGCCCAAATCGGCCGAATGTGCGGGAATGAGCGACCTCGTCCTTCATAACTACTACCGCTCCTCCACCTCTTACCGGGTGCGGATCGCGCTGGAGATGAAGGGCCTGACCTACCAATACGTGCCGCATCATCTTCGGCACGGCGAGCATCTCGAGCCCGCCTATCTCTCGGTCAATCCGCAGGGGCTGGTGCCGGCATTGATCCTGGGCGACGGCACGCTGCTGACGCAATCACTGGCAATCATCGAATTTCTGAACGAGACTTGGCCCGAACCGCCGCTTTTGCCCCAGGACGCCCTTGGCCGGGCCCGCGTCAGGATGCTGGCGCAGATGATCGCCTGCGACATCCATCCGGTGAACAATCTGCGTGTGCTGACATCATTGCGCACTCTGTTCGGCGCCGGCGACGAGGACGTCGCCAACTGGTTTCGGCACTGGGTGAACGAAGGCTTCCAGCCACTTGAAAAAATTCTGGCTTCCTCGTCCGAAACCGGGACATTCTGCCACGACGACACGCCGGGGCTGGCCGACATCTGCCTGGTTGCTCAGGTCACCAGCAACGCCCGTTTCGGCGTCGACATGACGCCCTATCCGACGATCACACGCATCCACGCCGCCTGCATGGCGCTGCCGGCCTTCCAAAAGGCGGCACCCGAGAACCAGATCGATGCCGAATAGAGCGAGTTGGATAAAAGCATGAGGAATTGCCGATGAAAGCCGTTGTCTTCGAAAAGTTCGGTGAAACGCCGACGATCCAGACTGTTCCCGATCCGGAGCCGGCGTCGGAGGGTGTCGTCATCAAGGTCGAGGCGACCGGTCTTTGCCGCAGCGACTGGCACGGCTGGATGGGCCACGACGACGGCATCAGCCTGCCGCACGTGCCGGGCCACGAGCTTGCCGGCGTCGTGGTGGCGGCCGGTAGCCAAGTGACCCGCTGGAAGGCCGGCGAGCGCGTCACCGTACCGTTCGCCGTCGGCTGCGGCCGCTGTTTCGAGTGCAGCTCCGGCAATCATCAGGTCTGCGAACACCAGTCCCAGCCCGGGTTCACCGCCTGGGGCTCGTTCGCCGAATATGTCGCCATCGACCATGCCGACACCAATCTGGTCCGCTTGCCGGACGAGATGGAATTCGCCACCGCCGCCAGCCTCGGCTGCCGCTTCGTCACCTCGTTCCGCGCCATTGTCGACCAGGGCCGGGTGACGCCCGGCGAATGGGTGGCCGTGCATGGCTGCGGCGGCGTCGGCCTGTCGGCGATCATGATCGCCAGCGCCATGGGCGCCAACGTGATCGCCATCGACCTGACCGACGAGAAGCTGGACTTCGCCAGCAAGATCGGCGCCGTTGCGACCATCAACGCCGCCAAGACGCCGAATGTGGTCAAGGCGGTCAAGCAGATCACCAATGGCGGCGCGCATATGTCTATGGACGCGCTCGGCCATTCGACGACCTCGTTCAACTCGATCGCGAACCTGCGCCGGCGCGGCCGCCATGTGCAGGTCGGCCTGATGCTCGGCGATCACGCCAGGCCACAGATCCCGATGGACAAGGTGATCGCCTTCGAACTCGAAATCCGCGGCAGCCACGGCATGCAGGCCTACCGCTACCAGGCGATGATGGAGATGATCCGCAACGGCAAACTCAAGCCTGAACTGCTGGTCGGCAAGCGGATCAGCCTCGACGAGGCGCCCGCGGCCTTGATGGCGATGGGCACCTTCGAAGGCATCGGCATTGGCGTAGTGGCCAGGTTCTAGCCAAGTCGGCTCTCCCTTCTGCCCTTGTTGTGGGAGAAGGTGGATCGGCGCGCAGCGCCGAGACGGATGAGGGGTGTTGGAAGAAACGCGGCGTGAAATATCGAAAGAATTTTAGGCGTTTACGTCTTCAATGGAGTGACCCGGCCAGCACCCCTCATCCGACCGAGCTTCGCTCGGCCACCTTCTCCCACAAGGGGAGAAGGAAGAAGGGCTGACGCCTATCTCGCATATTTCTTCGCGCCGACCACGCAAAGCACGACGGCGGCAGTGACCGCTATCATGGCAGGACTGACCTGCTCGTGCAGCAGCATTGCCGCCAGCCCGAGGCCGAAGAAAGGCTGGAGGAGTTGCAGTTGCCCGACCGCTGCGATGCCGCCTTGCGCCAGTCCGCGATACCAGAACACAAAACCGATCAGCATGCTGAACAGCGAGACATAGGCCAAGCCAATCCAGGCGGCCTTGCCAACGGTTTCGAGCGACGGTGGCATGGTGATGAGCGTCAGAGCCAGCATGACCGGCAGCGACAACACCAGCGCCCATGAGATCACCTGCCAGCCGCCAAGTTTACGCGACAGCGTGGCTCCTTCCGCATAACCCAGTCCGCACAGGATGATTGCGCCCAGCATCAGCATGTCGCCAAGCGGCGAGGCCGAGACGCCTTGCGTCGCCGCAAAACCGGCAACAAGGGCGCTGCCAAGGCACGAAAACAGCCAAAAAGCCGGTTTGGGGCGATCGCCGCCGCGGATGACGCCGAAGATCGCGGTCGCCAGCGGCAACAGGCCGACGAAGATGATGGAATGGGCCGAGGTGATGTGCTTGAGGGCCAACGCGGTCAGCAAGGGAAAGCCGACCACGACGCCGAGTGCCACGATGGCCAGCGACAACAGATCCTGCCGCTCCGGACGCTTCTGGCGAAAAATGAGCAGAAGCGCGAGGCCGAGTATGCCCGCCGTGGCAGCACGGGCGACGGTTAGGAAGGTCGGATCGAAATCCATCACCGCAACACGCGTTGCCGGAAGCGATCCGCTGAAAATCAGCACCCCTACGAATCCGTTTATCCAGCCACCCGCCGCCTTGTCCATCGCACGCTCCTGATGTTCTCGCCTCTATCGGGCCGGACATATGGCGTCACCAGAGACAATGCGGTACAATTTGACAAAACTGTCATGGTAGACTGAGCAGTACGGATGGATGAGCAGACGACGGCAAGTGAGGGCAGCGGGACGCTTGTCGAAAGCGTCATGGCGACGATCAGGCAGAGGATCGCCGCGCGCAGCCTGACACCGGGAACACGATTGCCTTCGATCCGGGCTTTCGCGAAAACCATGCAGGTTTCCAAATCCACCGTGGTCGAAGCCTATGAGCGTCTTGCGGCGGAAGGCATCATCCGCTCGCGTCCAGGTTCGGGTTTCTATGCCGCCGGACCGCTGGCTCCCTTGTCGCTGGCCGAGATCGGCCCCAGGCTTGACCGTGCCGTCGATCCGCTCTGGGTTTCGCGCCAGTCGCTGGAAGCCGGCGACGGTGTGCTCAAACCCGGCTGCGGCTGGCTGCCTGCATCGTGGATGCCGGAGGCTGGATTGCGCCGGGCATTGCGGACATTGGCACGAGGTGATGATGTCACGCTGACGGATTACGGCACGCCTCTCGGGCTGCCGCCGCTGCGTCATCTGCTCGCACGGCGCATGGCAGGGCACGGCATCGAGGCGTCTCCCGACCAGATCATGCTGACGGAATCGGGCACCCAGGCGATCGACCTGCTGTGCCGGTTCCTGCTCGAGCCGGGCGACACGGTGCTGGTGGACGACCCCTGCTATTTCAACTTCCATGCCCTGTTGCGCGCTCACCGGGCCAAGGTGGTCGGCGTTCCCTATACGCCGTCGGGACCGGATATCGAGCTGTTCGCGCAGGCGCTGACGGAGCACCAGCCGCGTCTCTACATCACCAATTCCGCGCTTCACAATCCGACGGGTGCAATTCTGTCGCCGGTCGTCGCCCATCGATTGCTCAAGCTCGCCGACCAATCGGATCTGACGATCATCGAAGACGATATCTTTGCCGACTTCGAACACACGCCCGCGCCCAGACTGGCGGCGTTCGACGGGCTTGGTCGCGTCGTCCATATCGGCAGCTTCTCAAAAACGCTTTCGGCGTCGGTGCGCTGCGGCTTCATCGCGGCTCCACGCGACTGGATGGATGGGTTGACCGACCTCAAGATCGCCACGTCCTTTGGCAGCGGCAGGCTTGCCTCCGAACTGGTGCTAACGCTGCTGAAGGACGGTCTCTATCGCAAGCACGTGGATTTGTTGCGCACGCGGCTTTCACGCGCCATGGCTGAGACAAGCACGCGGCTGAAGGCGATCGGCATCACGCCGTGGATCGACCAGCCGGCCGGCATGTTCTTGTGGTGCAGCCTACCGGAAGGCGTGGATGCAGCTGAAATGGCCCGCCGCGCCTTGTCGGCCAATATCGTGCTGGCGCCCGGCAATGCGTTCAGCCTGTCTCAAACTGCCAGCCGTTTCCTGCGCTTCAACGTCGCGCAGTCGGCAGACGAGAGAATTTTCAGGACACTCGAGGAGGCGATGTCGCGTTGATTTTCGCTATCACGGAAATGCAGGCCTTGGCGCTTCGCCTCAGGCCCTGCCCCGCTTGCGCCGCTCGTAAAGCATGACGAGCGTTTCGGCCGTCAGCGCCGGCTTCTGCTCACCTTCGATCTCGACGATGTTGGCGGCCTTCATCAGATACTGGCCGGGGCCCTTGTCCTCCACGGACAAAAGCGTGATGCGCAGTCTGATGCGCGCGCCGGCCCTGACCGGCGCCAGGAACCGCACCTTGTCGAAGCCATAGTTGAAGGCGGCTTGCGTGTTTTCGGGCACGATGCCCATGTCCAGCGCCAGCGCGCCGATGATCGACAGCGTCAGATAGCCGTGCGCGATGGTGGTGCGGAACGGGCTTTGCCGCTTCGCCCGCTCTGGATCGACATGGATCCATTGGCGGTCGCCCGTGCATTCGGCGAACTGGTCGATGCGGCTCTGGTCGACCGTCGTCCAGTCCGACACACCGAGCTCCTGCCCGGTCATCATCCTGAGCTGCTCGTAGGTCGGCGGCGTCCTCGGCCGTGTTTGCGTCATTCCTGCTTTCCCGATCGCTTGTCCTGCCTCCCGACCACGAACCGGCCGCCTCTGTCAATTCGCTCCGCGCGTTCCGCTGCGGTATCCTCGGTCGGATCGCTCGATGCCTGTGTCCAGCGCCGCAAAACAGGCTATCCGGGCCAAGAGAAACTTTGTGCCTCGCCGAGGCCGAGAATCAACAATACGACTTTCAGGAGCCGGATAGGCGGGAGAAAAGTCCGTCTGCTTTGGCTTGGGAATAGCCTACTTCTTGTCGTAGCCGGTGCGGATTTCCTCCATCGCCTCCTTGATGCGGTCGCGCAGGATCTCGACCGATTCGGTGCCGGATTTCCTTGCCAGTTCGGCCACTTCGCCGGCATTCTTCAATGCGGTCTCGAAGGATTTCCTGGCGAACGCCGCTTGCTTGGCCATCAACTCCCGAGGATCGCCCGGCGCTCTGTAGCTCTGCGCCATGTCGGCGATTTCGTGCAGCGTGTCCTGCAGCATCTCGCGTTGTCGGGAGAATAGCGACGACGCGCCGGCGGCACTTGCCCTGGCTGATTTTTCCAGTGCCTCGAGGTTCTTGCGATGATGGTTGAGGATCGCCTCGACGTCTACGTTCGGCAGCTTCAGGTCGCGGCCGAACCCGCCGAACATGTCCATGAAAGAGCCGGGATCCGGTTGCTTTGCCATGGTGGTTTCTCCCCTCTTGTTGCGAATGCAGCGCCTGAGGAGAAGAATAGGGCACTGGCGCTTCGCGGTCCATTCGAAGGCGCAACACATCGCGGTTCAGCCGACGAGGAACAGCCGTTCCACCGTATAAAGCGCGACGCCGGCAAGGCCGCCGATGACCATGCCGTTGAAGCGGATATATTGCAGGTCCCTGCCGATGTTCATCTCGATCAGCCTGGTGAGTTGGGCAAGGTCCCAGCGCTTGACCTGATCGGCGATGAATTTCGAGACGCCGCTCTTCTGGCTTTCGACGAAGGAAGACAGCGCCACGACGAACCCCTGGTTCATGTCGGCTCTGATCTGCGCGTCGCCGGCAAGATGGCGGCCGACTTCGACGAACATATTGGCGAGATGGGCGCGAATCATCGAATTCGACGCCTTGGCGTCCTGCTCGATGAACAGGCTGAGGCTTTCCCACATGTCGCCGGCCAGCGCCTTCAGTTCCGGCCTGGCGAGGAAATCGCGCTTCAGTTTCTCGGCGCGCTTGGCGTATTGCTTGGATGTCCTTAGCCGCTCGACGAAGGTCAGGACAAAACGGTCGAATTCGGCGCGCATCGGGTGTTCGGGATCGGCCCTCACCTCGTCGAGCAGCGAACCGGCGGAGGCGACGATCTTCTTCAGCAGATAGGCGTCGGCGCGAAACAGGTTGAACAGCGACGGCAGTTCCTCGCGGATCTTCTCGCGCATGCTCGCCAGCGCCTGCTCGTCGCTCAAAAAGCGGCCGACGACCTTGGTGAATTCGTCGAACAGCCTTTGGTGGCGGCGGTCGTCGGTCAGGGCCGACAGCAACTCGGCGGCGAGCGGCGCCAGCGGCACCTTTTCGATCTGCTCCAGCATGCGGCTGGTGACGAAGCCGCGCAGGCCCGATTGCTTGACGGCCGCCAGCGTCTGCGGCACCAGCCGGCCGACGAAATGCGATAGATCGGCGGCGCGGTTGGGGTCGGCCAGCCAGTCGGCGACGAGCGCGGAAAAGTCGACCTCGGCAAGCTTTTCGCGCACCGGCTCCGGCGCCAGGAAATTGACCTCTATGAAGCGGCCGAGATTGTCGGCGATGCGGTTCTGGTTCTCCGGAATGATGGCGGTGTGCGGGATCGGCAGGCCGAGCGGCCTTCTGAACAGCGCCACCACCGCATACCAGTCGGCCAGCCCGCCGATCGTCGCCGCCTCCGCGAAAGCGGCGACGAACCCCAGCCACGCATGACGGCCCTCGAACGATTTGGCCACGACAAAGACGAGGACGCAGAGTGCGAGCGCTGCGGCGGCGACGAACTTGGTGCGCCGAAGCGCCGAAAGCTTGGCGTCCGCGTCGGCATCGAACCGGGCGGATGCCAAAGTCGGTGCTGATTGTGACATGGATGAACTGCTCCTGGTCGATCTCGCGGACTTAATTTAGTAATCCGCCCGCCCGAATGCGCGCCAGATCAATCGGGGTCATGTTTTGCAGACCTGCACACAAACTTGACAAAAAAATTCACCTATTACGCGATGCTTGTCTGGAATTATTCCAAGGTATAGGCCATATTAGGCCTGAGCTAATGCTTCGTGAGGACAAAATGCGGCTGACACGCCAGACCAACTACGCCATGCGCATCCTGATGTATTGCGCCGCGAATACCGATCGGCTGAGCCGCATCCCAGAGATCGCGGCCGCCTACTCGGTGTCCGAGCTTTTTCTCTTCAAGATCCTGCAGCCCTTGGTCGAGCATGGTCTGGTCGAAACGGTGCGCGGCAGGAACGGCGGCGTCAGGCTCGGCCGCGCAGCCGAATCCATCACCCTGTTCGACGTCGTGCGCGTGACCGAAGAGAGCTTCGCCATGGCCGAATGCTTCGAGAACGATGCCGCCGAATGTCCGCTGGTCGACAGTTGCGCGCTGAATTCGGCGCTGCGCGAGGCGCTCAACGCCTTCTTCGCCGTGCTTGAGCGCTACACGATCGCCGACATGGTGGCGGCGCGTCCGAATGTGCGACACCTGCTCGGCATCGACATGCTGGTGCAAAGGGCGCCGGCCGCCTGATCCTGGTCGCATCGCGGTTTGGCTAGGTCTGTTGAGATTCAGGTCAGGCCGAGCCGAAAATGGTGGGTTCCGAGAACCGGAACGGAGCGTACGTTTGGGTACGTGAGTACCGGAAGTGCAGGAAATCGCCATTTGCAGGCCGGCATCACCTGAATATCAACAGACCGACTGCGGCAATACGAACGGCATGTCTCCGGCCGGCAGCACGCCTACCCTCAGCCGGCAATCGAACACTTTTTCGATCAGATCGTCGCTCAGCACGTCCTGCGGTGAGCCGGTGGCGGCTAGCCTGCCGCGATGCATGACGAAAATCCGGTCGGCATACATGGCCGTCAGATTGAGGTCGTGCAGGATGGCGACCACGCCGCCGCCCCGTCTGGCGAAGTCGCGGGCGATGTTCATGATGATCAATTGGTGCTTGATATCGAGGCTGGAAACCGGCTCGTCGAGGAAGAGATAGCGCGGTTTGCCGTCGAGGACCGGCGCCCAGACCTGGCAGAGCACGCGGGCCAACTGCACGCGCTGCTGCTCGCCGCCCGAAAGCTCCTGGTAGAAACGGCCGGCAAAGCCGTCGAGGTCGACCCGCGCCAGCGCCCGTTCGGGCAGGCGCTCGTCCTCACCGGGAAGCGCGCCCGAGCGCCCGCCGAGCAGGCCGAGCCTGACGATCTCGCGCACAGTGAAGGGAAAGGACAACGTCGTCGCCTGCGGCAGGACGGCGCGCATCGTCGCGGCCTCGACCGGTTTCATCACCGACAGGTCGCGGCCGTTGATGGTGACCTCTCCCGAATAGGCAAGATCGCCGGACAGCGCCCTCAGGAAGGTCGTCTTGCCCGAACCATTGGGGCCGACGATGGCCGCGATTTCGCCGGGCCGCATGTCGAAATCGACATTGGCGACGATACGCTTGCCGCCGATCGCCACCGAGACATCCCGCGCTTCGATCATAAAAACCCCTCGCACAGACCGTTTCGAAATTCGCTCTGGCGAGTCATATGGTGGTGGTTTCGAGAACCGGAGCGCAGCGGACATTAGAGCGCCGCGCGTCCATTGGACGCGCAAAGGACGCTCTAACATTTTGGTTGGCGCATGATCCTTTCCGGAAACCGATTTCGGTTTCCGGGGTCATGCGCTGGGTCCGTGAGCACCGGAAGCGCAGAAAACGCCATCAGATGGCCGCCAGAGTAGAGTTTCCAAATGGTCTCTCACAGGTCGATGACCCCGCGCTTGCGCAGCAGGATCCAGAGGAAGAACGGAGCGCCCGCGATCGCGGTGACGATGCCGATCGGCAGCTCGGCCGGCGCCACGATGGTGCGCGCGACAGCATCGGCCAGAAGCAGCAGGCAAGCGCCAAGCAGGGCCGACGCCGGCAGCAGATAACGATTGTCCGGGCCGATAGCCAAGCGCAGCAGATGCGGCACGACGATGCCGACAAAGCCGATGCCGCCGCTGACCGCGACCGATGCCCCGACCGCCGCCGAAACGCCGATGATTGCAGTGTATTTCAGCCGCTGCACCGGGATGCCGAGATGGCCGGCGGTGGCTTCGCCCAGCGCCAGCGCGTTGAGGCCGCGCGCCAGGAACGGCATCGCCGCCAACGCCAGCACGATGATCGGCCCGACGGAACCGATTTTTTGCCAGGTCGCGCCGGCAAGCGAGCCGAGTTGCCAAAAGGTCAGGTCGCGCAACTGCCGGTCGTCGGCCATGAAGATCAGGATGCCGGTCAGCGCCATGGCAAGGGCAGCCAGCGCGATGCCGGCAAGCAGCATGGTGGCAACTGAGGTTTGGCCGTGCCGGGTGGCGACCTGATAGAGCACCAATGTCGTCGCCAGCCCGCCGCAGAACGCCGCCAGCGGCAGAGCGAGTGTGCCCAGCACCGACGTTATCGGCGCCAGCACTGTGGCGCCAAGCACGATGACGGCCACCGCGCCGAGGCTCGACCCAGCCGAAACCCCGATGAGACCGGGATCTGCCAGCGGGTTGCGGAACAGCCCTTGCATGACCGCGCCGGAGACGGCAAGCGCGGCGCCGATCAGCACACCGAGGATGACCCGCGGCAGGCGGATGTCGTAGACGATCAGGCGGTCGCGGGCGCTCAGCGCCTCATTGCCGGGTGCTGCGCCCAACAGCCAGTCGCCGACGACGCTGACGGCGGAGGCATCGGATGCGCCTGATGTCAGCGACAGCAGGACGGCAACGGCAAGTCCCAGGCATAAAAGCAGAATGACGATGCGCGCCCGCCCCGAACGGTCGCCGTCGGATGCTGTCGCCATGGTGCCCGCACCAGCGATCGATTGATCCACCATTGGAAGCCCGCTCAGTCCGCGGCCTGATCGCCATAAAGCGAGGCGGCAAGGTCGTGGATGACGTCGGCCGTGCGCGGCCCGAAGCCCAGCAGATAGCCGCCATCCATGCGGATCACCTTGCGCGCCGCACCCGCCGGCGTCGACAAGATGGCCGGGTTCGCGAACAATTCGTCATCGGATGCGGCGGGACCGGCATTGTTCATTATCAGGATCACGTCCGGCTTGGCGGTGATAACAGCCTCGTCGGACAATTGCTTGTAGCCGGAATAGCCGTCAACCGCGTTGACACCGCCCGAAAGCTTGATGATGCCGTCGGCGGCAGTCTCGCTGCCGGATGCGAGTATCTTGCCACCCTGCATCGACAGCACGAACAGGACGCGCTTGCGTTCCTTGATCGAAGCGGTCTGCTTTTCGGCGGCCTTCAGCTTGGCATCGATCTCGGCTGCCAGCGCATCGGCCTTGGCGTCCACGCCAAGCGCCTTGCCGACGATATGGATCTTTTCGAGAATGCCTTCATGGTCGTAGCGCTCGGGCACCTCGATGAACGGGATGCTCGTTTTCTTCAGCACGTCGACGGCTTGCTTCGGCCCGCTGCCGTGCAGCGCCAGGATGCCTGACGGGTTGACCGATAGGACACCTTCCGGCGACAGCTGGCGCATGTAACCGACGTCAGGCAGCTTGAGCGCCGCCTCGGGATAACGGCTGGTCGAATCGCGGGCGACCAGCCGATCCTGCTCGCCGAGCGCAAAGACGATCTCGGTGATCGAACCGCCGATAGCCGCTATCTTCGACGGGTCGGCGAAGACCTCCGTGCCCTCGGCGGCACGGGCAGGCAGCAATGCGGCAAAGGCCAGGGCAAGGCCGATCGCGACCCCGAGTGTCGTTCTGAAAACACGCGCCCGTTTAAGCAAAGGAGCCATTGTCGTTGTCCTCAGGCTGCGGTCGGGCTTGGGATGCGCGGCAGGTTCTCTGCCAGGAACCGCCAGTCCTCGCGCTCGCTTTCGCCTTCATGGCGCTTACCGAAGAACTGGATGATCATCTTGCCGTCGGCGCCATAGGCTTCGAGAGACGTGACGTGGCCATCCTTGGTCGGTTTGCGCACGGCCCAGACCTCATGAATGTGGTCGGTCCGCAGATGCAGGTGGAAGGTCTCGTCCAGCACGTTGATCCACGGTCCCATCGGCTTGATCGACATGATCGGGCCCGAATGGATCTGGATGCAGCCGCGATTGCCGACAAAGCACATGATCGGCATCTCGCCCGCGG
This sequence comes from Mesorhizobium sp. M6A.T.Ce.TU.016.01.1.1, assembly GCF_003997065.1. NCBI lineage: Bacteria > Pseudomonadati > Pseudomonadota > Alphaproteobacteria > Hyphomicrobiales > Phyllobacteriaceae > Mesorhizobium > Mesorhizobium sp. M6A.T.Ce.TU.016.01.1.1. The sequence continues at coordinate 104,144 of NZ_RZTJ01000017.1, forward strand.
CGGCATGATGGAACATCGCGCTGACGGCATCGTTGTCGAGCAGCCAGGCGTAATCCTGGCCGACCATGCGCATCGCCTGGCGGCGATCGAGCTTCAGCGTCTTCAGCATGCCGAAGAACTGATGCACATCGGTCAACCGGCTCCAGCGGTCGCGCAGATCGTCGACATCAGCGGAAGCGTCGGAAGTCTCGGCCTCGTTTTCAAGCCCGGCTTCTGAAATCGCAACGGTCGACTCCTGGTTTGGCGATTCGAGCTCGGCCACTAGCTTCTGATAGGCATAGAGGTTGGACGCGGGCCGCAGATGCACCTTGTGCACCGCCTCGCCCGCCGCATCGAAGAACTGCAGGCTGCGCCTGATATCGCCGCCGTCGCGCTTTTCGACGGCAAAGCCGTGCGTCCAGACTTTCGGGAAGATGCGCAGATCGATGTTCTCGCCAAGCACCATGGCATTGTGGTTGCCGGTGACGACTTTGTCGTAGACGCCGATCTTCTCGTGAACAGCGCTTTCGTTACGCGTCAGCGCCATGACCTCGCCGACGGCCTCGAGGCCGGTCAGAAGATCGTTGACGCGCGGCTCGACGCGGACGACGCCGTCGCCGCAATGCGCGGCGACCAGCTCGGCCTCCGAAATGCCGAGTTGGGCGGCGAGATCGCGCTCGCGCGTCTTCGGATTGTCTGCCCGCGCCCGCCGGATCTCGTGCGGAGCGGGTTTTACGCGCTGGTCCATCTCTTAGAGACCTACTCTTGCCTACTTGTTGAGGATGAGCTTGCCCTGACGGGTGATCTTCAGCCGGTAGAGCGCTCCGTGATGCTCGATGCCGATCTCGTGCTCGCCTTGGAACAGCGTGTTGCTGGACAGGGTTCTCACGGTCAACGGAACCCGGTCGAAACGAGCCGAATTGTCGTCGGAACGGCGGACGCGATAGCGAAAGTCACTGGGATTGTGCGTGTTCATCTGGTTCGATCCCTTTCCTGTGCCGGGCGTCTGGCTAGGCGTTGCGTAGATGCCGATTCATTTCTTGACTTGAATAATCATGTTTATTAGTCAGTGCAATACCGGACTAAGTGAGTCAAGATTTAAGACGCCGGACACGACGAAAAATGCCAGCAAGCTTCAAGCCAGCCAGCAGCGAACCAGGTATTTTGGAGTTGGGGCATGGGGTTGGCGAATTGGGGACGGCTGGGTCTGGCGAATAGCAGCCCAGGTCCGGCGCATCAAGGTCCGGCGCATCGATCGATGGCAAAGGGCCGGTCTATGGCAACGGGAATCGCCGCACTGCTGGCGGGTGCTGCGGCGATTGCTCTGCTCACGCCGTCAGCCAACGCTCAACAGGCCGCCCAACCGGCAACAGACCAGCAGCAGCCCGAACAAGCGCAGACGCCTGAAGAGGCTGCGCTGGCCCCGGCAGGCGCAACGCTGCTCGACCAGATCCTGGTCATCAGCCGCACCGGCGAGACGGCGATCGATTCCCTGGCTTCGGTCAGTCATGTCGATCAGGAGCAATTGGAACGCCGCATGGCGACGACGCCAAACGAAATGCTGTTTGGTGTGCCTGGTGTAGCGGTCCAGGCGGATGCAAGGCGCGTCAGTTCCAGCATCAATATCCGTGGTTTACAGGATTTCGGCCGCGTCGCGGTGATCGTCGACGGTGCGCGGCAGAATTTCCAGCGCTCCGATCATGGCACGCAATCGACCTTCTACATCGACCCGGAGCTCATCAAATCCGTCGATGTGATCCGCGGCCCCGTCGCCAACACCTACGGCTCGGGCGCCATTGGTGGCGTCGTCTTGTTCGAAACCAAGGACGCGGACGACTATCTTCGCGGCGGCGAGACATGGGCGGCGTCTGCGACCGGACGCTACGAGAGCAATGGCGAAGGCTGGACGACCAGCGCCGCCGGTGCTTACCGTTTCAATGAAAACTGGGATGTCCTCGGCAACATCGTCTATCGCGACTATGACGACTACAAGGATGGCGGCGGCGATACGGTGAACGGCACCGGCTTCGATGTCTTGAGCGGCCTGCTCAAGACGACCATCCGCCCCACTGAAAACAGCGAACTGAAGCTGGGCTGGAATGGCACGAGCGACGGGTGGAACGAGGTCAGCGGCGGCACGGCGGTGAATGATGTCGACCTGAAAGCGAACACCTTCTCGGGCCGCTACAACATCACCGACGAAGACAAGAGCTGGCTCGATCTCCACATCAACGCCTCCTACAACAAGACCGACATGGAAATGACAAGCCTTGTCCCGCAAAACCGGTTTGATCCAGTCACCGGTCTTCCCATCGTCTTGCCGGCGGGTTCGATGTCGACCTTCGATATCGGCACTTCGGGCATCGACATCTGGAACACCTCGCGGTTCGAGACCGCCGGCATTGCGCACGAGCTGACCTACGGTGGCGACTGGGTTGGCGACGACGTCGAGACGGGTGGTGCCGCAGGCGGCGCCAGTTTCTATACCCCTTCGGGAAAGCGAAACGTTTCCGGCGCTTACGTCCAGGACAAGCTCACATGGGACTGGCTCGAAGTCATCGCCGGGCTGCGTTACGACAGCTACAAGCTCGAAAGCGATGTCGGCGAAACCTCCGGCGACCGGCTGTCGCCGCGCATCACCGTCGGCGTCTCGCCATTCGAAACCGCCAGTCTTTCGGGACTGCAATTTTACGGCACCTATGCGGAGGGATATCGCTCCCCGTCGCTGTCGGAAACCCTCATCAGTGGCAATCATCCGGCAGGCGTCAGCTTTCCGTTTCTCCCCAATCCCGATCTGAAGCCTGAAACCGGCAAGACCGTCGAATTCGGCGTCAACTACAAGCAGGACGACATCCTCGAAGCCGGCGACGCGTTTCGTTTCAAGGCGGCCTACTTCAACAACGACGTCGACGACTACATCGACGGTGTAACGCTATCGGCATTCGACCCAACCAGCGGCTGCCCATTCGGCCCCGGCATCCCGATCTGCTTCCAGTACCAGAACTTCGCAAAAGCCAAGATCCGCGGCTTTGAAATGGAAGCTGTCTATGACGCCAGCTGGGGTTTCGCCGGGCTGTCGGCCTCGATCATCGATGGCCACACCATCTCCTATGAAGGCGAGCGGGCAGACCTCGTCACCGTCCCGTCGTCCCAGGTCACCGCCCAACTCGGCTTCCGCTTTCTGGAGGACAAGCTGACCGTCGGCGGCGAGGTGCAGTACAATGGCAAGCCAAAGGGCAACGCAGTGGCCAAGGACTACACGCTGGTCAATGCCTTCGCCGGCTATCAGGCGACCGACAATTTCAAAGTCGACTTCCGCGCCGACAATTTGTTCGACGTGAAATACACCAATCCGTTGAATGCATCGGCCACGAGTGTAATTTACGAGCCCGGCGTCACGCTGAAGCTGGCGGCGACAATGCGATTTGGAGGCTGACGACAATGGCAAGCTTGACGGCATCGCTTCGCCTGCTGACCTCGGTGCTGGCAATGCCGCTTGTGATGGGTCCGGCGTGGGCGCAAGAGTCCGCGCCGGCCCCTGGTCTCACGCTTGAACTCAACGGCGCACAACCCTCCGAAAAGGGCTGCCGTTTGACGTTCGTGGTCAACAACACTCTCGGCGCCGATCTCTCGAAAGCGGCGTTCGAGATCGCGCTGTTCAACGAGGCCGGCGTCGTCGACCGGCTGACCGTGCTCGATTTCAAGGACCTGCCGGCGGGCAAGACCAAGGTGACGCGTTTCGATCTTGCCGGCGCCGACTGCGCCAAGGTCAGCCGCGTGCTGATCAACAGCGCGACCGAATGCGCCGGAACCGGCATCGAGCCGGATGCTTGCATGCGCAGGCTGAAGACCGAGACCAAGACCGGCATCGTCTTCGGGGTCTGAGAAGACAGTGGGGCTGGAGCCCGCACTCGGACAGAACATCGTGGCATGGCCGCTGGCCGGACCGTTGCCGCCGAGGGCAAATGATCTTGATTTGACAAGCGGGCCGCTGCAGTTTCCGTTCCGCGACATGCAGGAAATCAGTCCCCTCCCTAACGTCGGCGGCGAGCTGGCCATAGCACCGGCCGAGCCCCAGGCGACGCCATTTGCCCGGAACCGCAAGTGGGTGCTGGCGATTGTCACTTCCTGCCTTCTCCACGCCGCGGTGGCGGCGGTTTTCCTGTTATCGCCGGCCGGGACATTTGACTTCCAGGATGCCACTCAGTCGGAAGGCAGCGATCAGTCGGGCGCCAACGTGGTTGGCAGCGCACTGGATCGGGAAGCGCAGGCAATGAAGGTCACATTGGTGCCGAACCCGCAGCCGACCAAACCAGCGGCGGCAAAGAAACCGGTGCCGCCAACAATGCCTCCTCAGCCCGCCAAAGAAGCGACGAAGCCGCCCCTTGAACCTTCCCCGGAAGCTGTCAAACAGTCGGCGGCCCTGCCAGACATATTGGCGTCCGGGGTCTCCGATGACCAGAGCGCGGCCCCAAAGAGCCCAGTACAACCAACTGTTCAGACAGAAAGCACCAAAGCGCCTGCTGTGTTTGCCGGGCAGCCGCCGATCCCCAGCGCCAGACCAAGCCCACCAATGCCTCCTTCAAGGACAAGCGAAGCAGATGAGAAGCGCGGCACGGCAGATGGCCGGGACCGCTCTGCTCGGGCGGCGAGTAAGGGCAAGAGACAAAATGAAGCAGGTATTGCGGCGGAATCCAGCTACCGCAGCGACGTCATAAGAAAGCTCAGCCGTGTCAATCGCAGCGTCCCGCCGTCGGTGCAAGCAACCGCCCGCAACAATGCAATTGTCACATTCGTCATTGGCAGCCGTGGCGGCATCAATGAGCTGCGCATCCTAGAGAGTTCTGGTTCGGAAGATTTCGATCAGGTCGTGCTCGGTATCGTGAGGAAGGCAGCCCCCTTTCCTCCCATCCCGACAAAGGTCGGCAACAATCTGGTGTTTACAGGTGCGATCGGTCCGTTTTGAGAATCTTCACCTCGTCGTTTCCATCTACGGTCACAGTTCACCAATCCCGAAAGGACAGCCAAATGTACATCGCCATGAACCGCTTCAAAGTCCAGAACGGCTCTGAGGACGCCTTCGAGGACGTCTGGAAGAACCGTGATTCGAGCCTTTCGGAGATGAAAGGTTTCAAGGAATTTCATCTGCTGCGCGGTCCGGTCAACGAGGCCGAAGGCTATACGCTGTTCGCCTCGCACACGGTATGGGCGAGCCATGAGGATTTCGTCGCCTGGACCAAATCCGAGAATTTCCGCGCGGCGCACCGCAATACCGGCACCACCAAGGTGCACTATCTCGGCCATCCGCAGTTCGAAGGCTTTTCGGTCGTCGAGGGCGCGTGACATGGCCTTGCCCGCAGCCGACCCGGCGCGCAGCATTCCCGTGCTGCCCTCGCCCGACATCAAGGCGACGCGCGATTTCTACCGCGACCAGCTCGGTTTCGGCATCGTCGGGCCCGAGATGGACGACTATCTCATCATGCGCCGCAACGAGATGGAGATTCACTTCTGGAAGAGCGACGACCGCAAGCTGCCGGAAGTGTCGTCCTGCTACATCAGAGGCGGCGAGGTGCCGGCGCTGCATGCCGAATTTTCGGCGCGCGGCGTCGAGAAACTCAGCCCTTTCACCGTTCGCCCGTGGAACATGAAGGAATTCTATGTCTGGGACCCGCATGGCAATCTGCTGAGGTTCGGCTGCGCGCCCGAAGAAGTGTGAAGCTTCCGGGCCTGCCGGTTCTCAGGCCTTGCCGAACAATCGTCGCAGCGCCCAAACCAGGCGCTTGGCGAAGCGCTTGCGCAGCCGTCGCAAACGGCTTCGGCGACCAAGAAATGGCATGACACGCGGATCGTCGCCGAGGCTGCCAAACCGCTTGGCGTGCTGCGACAGGAATCCGGGCACAAAACCCCGGCCATTGGCGGCGGCGAGCTGCTCTGCATTGGCCACGACATAGTCGACGATATCATTCGCCATGACCATCTCATGCGCTCGGTATGCCGGCGATTGCTGCACATGGCCGCCGGCATAGGCGATGTTGGTGGATGCGTTGGCCCCGTGCAGGCGGTAGAGGCCAAGACATTCCGACAGGAGCAGGCTGCCGGCCGCCAGATGCGAACATGTCGCCGCGAGATAGTCGGTTCCTATCCTGGCCTTGAACGGGAACGCCAGAACCGGTTCCAGCGCGGCGCGCCGAAAGACCATCGACGATGTCGGCGCCCACATCCAGCCATAGGCGCTGGGTTTGAAATACGTGATCGGATGGTCCGAAGCATAGGCGATCTCCGGCGTCATCGCGCCGAGCTGTTTGCCGGGCGGGATGGCGATGCCGGGCCCGTCTAGGCTGGAACGCGGCTTTCGCAATTCAATGTAGGTGCCAGCCAGCAAGCTGCGGTCGCGGTCGACCAGAAAGACATCGGAACTGGACAGCGACGCCGGGCGCGTCGCATTCAAATGGGCGGCAAGGTGCGCCACGAGAAAATTCGGCAACCAGACATCGTCGGCATCGAGAAACGCCATGAACGGCGCGTCGCTTGCGGCAAAACCATCGCGGAACGATTCAAGCTGGCCGCCATTTTGCGACCGCGCCAACAGGCTGAAGCGCGGGTCATCGATCGCTTCGAGTAGCCGGCGGATGTCATCGGCCGAGCCGTCGGTCGAAGCGTCGTCGACGATGACGCAGTGCCATTTCTGATAGGTCTGCGCCAGGACCGAGCGGATCGCATCCTCGATATAGTCGCGATAATTGTGACAGGTGATGACCACGCCGACACGCGGAAGCTCAAACCGTGGTGGCTGCATCTGTTCGGCCTCGCCCCTGTCGAGTTGCCCACTTGTTAGTCGACGTGGCTTCTTGTCAACACGAGGCACTTTCGCGGCAAGCGGGCCTTGGGGGAATCTTACGCCGCGGCCAGCAGGCTGGCATTGCCGCCCGCAGCCGTGGTGTCGACGCAGACGGCGCGTTCATGCGCATAGGCCGCCGGGTTGAACACTTCGCTGACCAGCGGCACGATCGGGCCGGCGCGGTCGGCGATCACCTTGCGCACGATACGCGCGGCCTCGGGCGTGCCGGAAAAGGCGACGACGTCGACCCGCAGCGAGCGTGCCTCGACCGGGTCCGGACGGCCGTCGATGGCCGCAAGCGGCAGGCCCTTGCCGGTAAGTGATGAAAGTGCCGCCGGCGCACCCGGCGCGACGGCCAGCACCGCATTGCCGGCCGCCAGCGCCTGGATCGCCTGGGCAAGCAGCGTGTCGGCGTCCGGTCCCAGGCAGAGCACGCGGCCGCGCGGCGACAGCGACAGCGTGTTGGCCTCGCCCGTCGGTCCGGGCAGATCGACCTGGCCGAAATCGATGCCCGCGGCGGCACCGATGGCGGCAGCGCCCTTGCCGCGCAGATGCTTCCTCAGCACCGCCACCCGGTCCGCCCGCGTCGACCAGCCGCCGAGCGCCGGGTCGGGCAGATTGTCGGCAAGTTCGGTCGCGGTCACCTTGCGGCCATCAAGAACAGGCGTGCCCGCCTCCGGCCCCTTGCGGAACCGCCTGAGATAATGCGGCCCACCGGCCTTCGGTCCGGTGCCGGAAAGCCCTTCACCGCCGAACGGCTGCGAGCCGACCACGGCGCCGATCTGGTTGCGGTTGACGTAGATGTTGCCGGCATGGATGCCGTCGACGAAATGCTGGGCACGGCCTTCGATGCGGGTATGCAGGCCGAAGGTCAGGCCATAACCCTTGCGGTTGATCGCGGCGATCACCGCATCGATGTCGTCGGCGTCGAAGCTGGCGACATGCAGCACCGGCCCGAACACCTCACGCTCCATGTCCTCGATGCCCTTGACCCGAAAGACATGCGGCGCGACGAAGCGGCCGTTCTTCGGCGCTTCGAGCTTGGCGATCAGCCGGCCCTGCAGACCCATTTTGGTGCAATAGTCGCGGATCGATTTTTGTGCCTCATCGTCGATGACCGGGCCGACATCGGTTGAAATCTGCCAGGGATCGCCGAGACTGAGCGCTTCCATCGCTCCCTTCAGCATCTCCAGCATCTTCTTCTCGACGTCCTTCTGCACATAGAGCACGCGCAGCGCCGAGCAGCGCTGGCCGGCACTCTGGAAGGCCGAGGCAAGGATGTCGCGCACCGCTTGTTCGGGAAGTGCGGTGGAATCGACGATCATCGCGTTCAACCCGCCGGTCTCGGCGATCAGCATGGCGTCGGGCGCAGCGGTCTCGGCCAACTGCTTTTCGATCAGCTTGGCGACCTCGGTCGAGCCGGTGAAGCAGACCCCGGCAATGCGCGGATCGGCGGTCAGCGGGCCACCGACCGACGGACCATCGCCGGGCAGAAGCTGGATGACGTCTTCCGGGACGCCGGCCTCGCGCAGCAATTCGACGGCGCGGAACGCAATCAGCGGCGTCTGCTCGGCCGGCTTGGCGATGACCGAATTGCCGGTGACCAGTGCCGCCGCAATCTGGCCGGTGAAGATGGCGAGCGGAAAATTCCACGGCGAGATGCATGCGATCACGCCGCGCGCTTCCGTGCCGGGTTCGGCATTCGCCGCCTCGGCAGCATAGTAGCGCAGGAAATCGACCGCTTCGCGCACTTCGGCGACGCCGTCGGGCAGCGATTTGCCGGCCTCGCGGCTGGCGAGCGCGAAGAATTCGACGGCGTTCGCCTCATAGAGATCGGCGGCGCGGTTGAGGATGGCGGCACGCTCGGCAACGGCACGCCTTGCCCATGCCGGCTGCGCCTCCACCGCGATGCGCACGGCGGTCGCGACCTGCTTGGCGCTGGCCTCGCTGACTGTGCCGACCACCTCGTCGGGTTTTGCCGGATTGACCACCGGACGCTGCTTGCCGTAGCCGGCGGCCCGCGTGATCGGCTTGGCGTGCCAGCGGTCCGGGCCGGAAAACTCGGTCTTCGCCTGGTCGATCGCGGCCAGGGTCACCGGATCAGTGATGTCGAATCCCTTCGAATTGCGTCGGCTGGCACCAAAGATCGCCGATGGTCGCGCGATCGCCGGATTGGCGGCGGGACCCTGTTTCTCGACGGTTTCGAGCGGGTCGCGGGCAATATCCTCCGGCTCGACCTCCTCGTCGGTGAGCTGGTGGACGAAGGAGGAGTTAGCGCCGTTCTCCAGCAGCCGGCGGACTAGGTAGGCAAGCAGGTCGGAATGCGCGCCGACCGGCGCATAGATGCGGCAGCGCGTGCCTTCAGCCCGCCGCACCGTCTCGTGCAGCGCTTCGCCCATGCCGTGCAGGCGCTGGAACTCGAAGGAGTCACGATCCCCGGCCATCGACAGGATGGCGGCGACGGTGTGGGCGTTGTGAGTGGCGAATTGCGGATAGATGCGGTCGGTCATCGACAAAAGCTTCTTCGCGCAGGCCAGGTAGGACACATCTGTGTTGGCCTTGCGGGTGAAGACCGGATAGCCGTCGAGCCCGAGCGTCTGCGCTCGCTTGATCTCGGTATCCCAATAGGCGCCCTTGACCAGCCGCACCATGATGGTGCGATCGTATTTCTTCGCCAGCGCATAGAGCCAGTCGATGGTGAAGGCTGCGCGCGGACCATAGGCCTGGACGACGACGCCAAAACCGTTCCAGCCGGCAAGCTCCGGCTCGGCCAGCACCCGTTCGATGACGTCGAGCGACAGGTCGAGGCGATCGGCCTCCTCGGCGTCGACGTTGAGGCCCATGCGCGAATGACGCGCCGCCAGCGCCAGCGACAAAAGCCGCGCGGCCATCACAGGCAGCATCTTTTCCTTCTGCGTCACTTCATAGCGCGGGTGCAGCGCCGAGAGCTTGACCGAGATGCCGTGGTTCTGGCGGATGTCGGGACCGTTGGCGCCGGCATCGAGCGAGGAGATGGCGTCGGCATAGGCCTTGAGATAACGCAAGGCATCGGCCTCTGTTCGAGCCGCCTCGCCCAGCATATCGAAAGAATAGAGATAGCCCTTCTGGGTCATCGGCCGGCCGCGCTTGACGGCCTCGGCAATCGTGCGGCCGAGCACGAACTGCTCGCCCATTTCACGCATGGCGGCGGCGACTGCCTTGCGGATGACCGGCTCGCCCAGCCGGCGCACCATGGCGCGCAGCGTGCCTTCGATGCCGCCCTCGCCTTCGTCGAGCACCCGGCCTGTCAGCATCAGCGCCCAGGTCGACGCATTGATGAAGATCGAGCTCGACTCGCCTGAATGCGCCGACCAGTCATGCGGCGCGATCTTATCGGCGATGAGGTCATCCATCGTCTCGGTGTCGGGCACCCGCAGCAGCGCTTCGGCCAAGCACATAAGCGCGACGCCCTCCTTGGTGGAGAGGCCATAGGCGGACAGGAAGACCTCCATCAGCCGTGGATCGGACGAGCCGCGCACCGCCCGCACCAGATCGGCGGCGCGGGCCGAGATCGCCTTTCGGTCTTTCCCCGAAAGCCCCGTCGCCTCGGCCAGCCGCTTCACGGCCTCGTCTTCATCAGGCAAATAATTGGCACGGATCTGCTGGCGGATGGCTTCGAGCGCTGGCATGACGGTCCTGTAGAGCGAGCATCAGGGAGCGGGCCGGCGGTCACCGGGCCGAATGGCGCAAGCTAACATAAACCTTGATCTCAGTCGGTCCAAAGAAATCGACACGGCAGGCCGATTGATCTATCATGATGACTGATCCCCGCCAATTTGACCAGAATTTCAATGACAGAAGACCAATTGGACCGCATCGACAGGAACATCCTGTCGGCGCTAGGCAGCAATGGCCGGCTTTCCATGTCGGAACTCGCGGCAAAAGTCGGGCTGTCGAAGACGCCGGTGCAGGCGCGGGTCAAGCGGCTGGAAAAGGACGGCTTTATCAGGGGCTACCAGGCGATCATCGACCGCGAGCGCATGGGCGAAGGCCATGTCGCTTTCGTCCAGGTGAAACTGTCGGACACCCGCTCAGCCGCGCTCGATGCCTTCAACCGCGCGGTGCAGGCGGTGCCGGAGATCGAGCAGTGCCATATGATGGCGTCGAGCTTCGACTATCTGCTGAAGGTCCGCACCACGGACATCGCCGCCTATCGCCGTGTGCTCGGCGAGCGCATCTCGGCCCTGCCCCACGTCGCCCAGACCTCCACCTTCGTGGCGATGGAGACGGTGAAAGACCGGTAGGCGCGCTGTTGCGGTAACGTCGGCGGGACAGCGCCCCTCTGTCCTGCCGGACAGAGGGGGGCGCGAAGGATCGCTACCGAGTAGCCTTTCTGAGCCGTTCACTCGGCCAGCGTCTTCAGGAACGCCACCACCGCCCCACGCTCGCGGTCCGAAAGCTGCAGTGGGTGGACCTCGGACACACCCTCGACACTGGTCGGCGCCTTCGAATAATGCGCCACCACTTCGTCAAGCGACGAGAACTGCCCGGCATGCATGTAAGGCGGCCGGGTGGCGGCGCCGCGCAGCGACGGTGTCTTGTAGGCGCGGACCAGTTCCGGTCCGGCCTTGACCATGAAGCGCAGCTCGCCGCAGGCGCTGGCGTCGCCATCGCGAAAGGCGCCGAAACAGTTGAACGGATCGGCCTCGACTTGGCGTACCGCATCTATGCGGCCGCGATCCGGCGGCAAATTCGCAACCGGCGGCACGCCGGTGTTGTGAAAACTGCTGTCAGTGAAGCGCGGCCCGGTGTGGCATGTCACGCAACTGGCTTTGCCGATGAACAGTTTCAGCCCGAGGATTTCCTCAGGCGAAAAGGCATCGTCGCCTTGCGGCTGTATACCGGTAGCCAAGGCGGCGGCGAACCGGTCGAAGCGCGTCTGCGGCGGCGCGATCGATCGCTCGAAGGCGGCGATCGCCTTGCCGATATTGGCGAAGACGCGGTTGACGGCCTCGGCCTGCGCAGCGGACATGGCGTTCCACGCCGCTTTCTCGGCATCGCTGCCGAGCGGACTGGCATTGGCCGGCACGGTCGAAAGGTCGGGCAGCGGCCCGAAGATGCGCTCATAGCGCTCGCCGAATCGCGCCTTGATATAGTGCGCGTAGGCGGCGCGATTGCCGGCCTGCTCCAGCGGATTTTCCAGCGGCGTCAGCGCCTGTGCCCAAAGACTGTCGCGCCGCCCATCCCAGAAGAACCATGGATCATGCGCGACGCCGGCCAGCGGCATGGTGCGCCGGTTGGTGCGGCCGACGCCGACCGCTTGCGGCAGGTCGTCCTGGAACTGCCGGTCGATCTTGTGGCAGGTCGAGCAGGAAACCTTGCCATCGCCGCTCATCCCGACATCGAAGAACAGCGTCGAGCCAAGCGCGGCGGCGGCCGGCACATCGGCGAAGCGGTTGGTGGTGTCGGTTTTCAGCGGCGGCAGCGCCGACAGTGCCAGTGAGGCGATGGTCTTCTTTTCGGCATCGGAAAACTCCGGCTTGCCGCAGCCGGCAAGCACGGCCATCGCCAGCAGCGCGAGAAGACGCGAGAATCGGCTCATCTTGCTCTAGCGCTCACAGCAGCACATTGAAGACGACCGTGTCGGATCCGGCCGCCGCGGAAATGGCGAAATGCAATTGCCACAATCCGCTCATCGTGAATTTCACCCCGTCGATGCGATAGCACCCGTCGCCCAGGTAGTCGGTCGCCTGCGGGCTGGTCGGCAGGCCGTGCCTGTGCTGCGGCATGCCCCCGGAAATCGTGATCGCTGCCCCTTCCACCGGGGTTCCCGCGCCTGTCTTGAGGGTCAGCAGCCAGGATTGCAGCTCGCCTTGCCGGATAGCGCCCTGCTCCGGTTCGAAACTGGCCACAAACAGCCCGTGCGCTGTCTTTTTCGAGCGCGCAATCTCGGAGCTGGCGAGCCGAGGCGCTTGCGGCGCCGTCAGATAGACGGCGGCAAGAATGCCAGCCAGCAAGGCAGCCAGACCAAGACCTGCCAAAACATAACGCCATAACGATGCCAAACCGTTTCCTCTTCCGGAGATAACGTCTCGCTGGGCAGATTGCGTCCCGCCGCTCAGTTGAGAAAACACATCTGGCGCAAAATCCGCTGACGCCAAGCATGGCGCTGCCGGCCGCAAAAAGCTACAGCACCGGAATCACGCGGAGAGAGATACATGACAGGAAACGGCGTCGCCTCGATCGGTGAATGCATGCTCGAACTTTCAGGCCAGGCCGGGCCGAACTGGCGCATGGGCTTTGCCGGCGACACGTTCAATACGCTGTGGGCGCTGCATGCGCTGAGCTGCGACCGGCCGGCAACCTATGTGTCGGCCTTCGGCGACGACCCGTTCTCGCGCGATCAGATCGGTTTCTTCGCGCAAAACGGCATCGGCATCGGCGCCAGCCCGATCATCGCAGGCGCCCGGCCCGGCCTCTATGCGATCACGCTGACCGGCGCCGAACGCTCCTTCACCTATTGGCGCGGTGATGCGGCCGCACGGCAGCTTGCCTCCGACGCGGTCGCCTTGGCGAAAAGCCTTGAAAATCAGGCGCTTGTTTACTTCTCCGGAATCACTTTGGCAATTCTGGACGACGGCGCGCGCAAGTCCCTGCTGGCGGCGGTGGCCAAGGCGCGCGCCGCCGGCTCGCTTGTCGCCTTCGATCCCAACTACCGGCCACGGTTGTGGCGCCGGCGCGAGGAAGCGCAGGCAGCGATCCTCGATGCGCTCGCAGTCACCGACATCGCGCTGCCGACCTTTCCCGACGAGCAGATGCTGTTCGGCGACGCCGCACCGCAGGCAACCGCCGAGCGGCTGGGAGAGCTGGTCGGCGAAGTCGTCGTCAAGAATGGCGAGGAGCCGGCACTGATCGCCGCAAGCGGAATGCTACGGCCCGTTCCGGCCGTGCATCTTACCGCCCCCGTCGACACGACCGGCGCCGGCGATTCCTTCAATGGCGCCTATCTCGCCGCCCGGCTTGCCGGTCATGCCCCGACCGAGGCCGTGCTGCGCGCGCATCGCGTCGCCGCAGCTGTCGTCCAGGTGCGCGGCGCGCTGGCGCCGTTCGAGACGTTAAGGGCGGCGTTCGAAAATTAGCATCAAAACGCAATCGGACCGGCTGCCGCCAATGGGCGACAACCTTGCAGCCCAAGGCGGTCGCTATCCGCGCTTTTCGATGACGCCATATAGGACGTTGCGGTTCTCGCCAAAGAACACCTGCGCCTCGACGGTGTTGCGGTCGACGCTGGCATTGATGATGTCCCACATATCGGCCTCCGACCGCAACAGCAGCACCCAGTTCATGAACGTCTCCCGGTAGCCGGCGTCGGGGTTGCCCTCTGCGTAGTTCGCGAACAGGAATGTCCCGTTCGGCTTCAACATCTGCAGGCAAGTCTTTGTGAGCTTCACGGCGACGTTGTGCGCAAGGTAATCGTAGAGGCCAGAGGCGTAGATGAAGTCGAACTTGCCAAGCTTGTGGCCCCTCGTGAGCACGGTTCGTACCGAGCCGTCGATGGCCTCGACCGCGGTGCCCTGGAAGTCGCGGTTGATCAACCCAACGCTCTGAGGATCCTGATCGAGCGCAACCCAGCGCTTGAGACGGCCCTCTTGTAAGGCGGCCGAGCGATTGGCCTCCCGTAAATGGCCGGCCGCAATCGCCAGGACCTCGGCTTGCGGTCCATTCTTGGCCGCAATCTCATCGACATACCGGGTTAAAAGATCGCGTCGCTCCCGTGCTGCGATGCACGACGGTACATCCTTGGTGTGGCTATAGAGCGCCTTGCCGATCTCCGAGGCGCTTGCCACGCTCTCGGCCACGTGCGGATCACAATAGATGTAGTCGAGCAACTGCGCGTCGCCAGAATAACCTCTGGGCTTGTCATGGGACCACCGCGTGAGCGGATCCTCGAGAAAGTACTCCAAGATCGGGTGGTTCTGCACAACCGGTATCAATGCTTGCCAAACGTCCGGATGAACCTTGGAACGGGTTGCGTCGAGGTACGACATCAGCCGACGAATGATCTCCGCGGGATCCTTTCGTTGCTCGACTTGCTGGTGTGTCGCGTGGAGAATGAGCGCAAGCTCTACGCGGGCGGTTTCGAACGCTTCGCTATGAGGCTCGAGCTTTCTTCGAGGGAGACTGGCGGCGATCATCTCGGCAGTAATCAGACTTTTGCCATCAAGGATGGTTGCCACCGCAGACTCCATAATTACAATTAGTTAGATATTATCTAGATATTGCGTAAAATTTTATCTTTGCCAAGGCGCATCACCGGCATTTTAGCGGTGTCGTTAATTTCCCGCCAACCATCCTAGGTCTTTGGACGCCTTGCCGGTCGGATTCCCGATACGAGTTAACGAAAACCTATTTGCGCGACTGCATATTGCTTGCGAGGCGCCGCAATCGCTGTCGCCTGAGGAGTCGGCCGGCGTGGGGGCAGAAGCTAAAAATGAGTTCGGAATACAAAGCCCGGTTCAAATGGGGTTTGTGGTGACGAGCGACTCCGCGTCATCCGCATTGGCCGATATAGCCGATGCGGAACCGTTCGAACCGCGCTACGAGCCGCGGTCCGACGAACTCCGCAACCTCTACCGAAAGGAATCCCAAGCGACGCGACGAACGGACGCTAGGCCAGGGCTATGGATCGCCGTTGCCATCTATCTGCTGTTTTCAGCAACCGATCTGCTGCTGATTCCGGATGTGGCAATCTATACGATCACGGCACGCTTCGTGGTCGGAGTGACTGCGCTCCTGATCTTGGAAGCACAACTTCGCCAGGGAGTCGGAACGGAATGGATTGACGTGACTTGCGCCGGAGCCATCATCTTTGGCTATGTTGGCTGGTTGTGCCCAGCGGTTATGGGTGCGGACAAGGAAAGCGTCTCTTATTATATGGTTTTCGGCACCATCTTCATGATGAGCGCTAATCTATTTTTCACATTTAAATTCAACGTGTCTATTGTAACTTCTGCTATAATATTGGTAATTTTGTATATCGTAAATTATTTTGTGCCGTCCACATTAACTTACAAAATGGTATTTGGAACCTTCTATATCTCATGCTTCACATTTACATCTTACGTAAACTGGAAGCTGAACGAGGAGCGCTACAACGTCTTCCTGAATGCCCTCGAAGCCAAAATCCAGCACAAGGAAGCCACCGAGCGCGGACAGGCGCTGTTGAACCTGTCGAGAACCGATCCGCTTACAGGTCTGGAGAATCGGCGGGCGATTGACGAGAAACTGCGGGACTACTGGAGCGACTGGCAGAGGTCTGGCAGCAGTTTTGTGGCGATCCTCATCGACGTGGACTTCTTCAAAAGGTTCAATGACTTTTACGGGCATCAAGAAGGTGACCGCTGCCTGATTCTTGTCGCCAATGCCCTTGCCGATATGATTAAGCAGCACAATGGCTCAATCGGCCGCTACGGCGGGGAAGAATTCATTGTCCTGGCGCGCATGGAGAAAAGAGAACAGGTCGCAGATATTGTGGAAGCCATTCGAAGCACGGTGGAGAACCTCGCACTTCCCCACGAGCACCGGAGAGACGGTACCTCGGTTGTAACGGTGAGCGTTGGCGCTGCCTTCACCAGGGTCCAGACCGGCGCCAAGCTGGAAAAAATCATCCACGAGGCCGACCGCGCGCTCTATCTGGCAAAAGCAGGCGGTCGAAATTGTACGTGGCTGTTCGATCCAAACGATCCCCAGAGCAGCGATGAGAGCGAGAATATTGCGGCTTTGCTGAAGATCGCGATCGGCCAGGATCTCGTTTCACTCGTCTATCAGCCTATCCAAAATGTCGCGTCGGGCCGAGTTGAAGCCGTCGAGGCTCTGATGCGCCTCAAAATGCTGGATGGCACGTCGGTTCCGCCGAGCCTCTTCATTCCCGTCGCGGAACGAACTGGCGCTGTCCTGGCGCTCGGGCGCTGGGCAATTAGGACAGTGTGCACTGAGCTTCTGGCGGACGATCACGTCCGTGTCGTCAGCGTCAACGTCTCTCCAATTCAGCTCAAGACGCCCGGCTTCGCAACCTCTGTTGCGGCCATTTTGAGCGAGACCGGCGTAGCCGGCAGCAGGCTGGCCTTCGAAATCACCGAAGGGCTCGAGATGGAGATGCACTCCGACATTCTTCGCTGCATCAGCGACCTAAAGCTGCTAGGGATCAGGATATGGCTTGATGACTTCGGGACCGGCTTCGCGGGCCTCTCATGGCTTCGTCTAATCGATTTCGATACCGTGAAGATTGACCGCTCGTTTCTTCATGATTGCGGCTCCCCCAGAGGCAAGGCAATGCTGCAAGACATTATTGCCCTGGTCCGAAATCGCGGCCATAAAATCCTGGTCGAAGGGGTGGAAACCGACAAGCAGATGGCCTTCATACGCGAATTCGACATAGATGAAATCCAAGGCTTTCATGTCGGCCGCCCTGCTCCCGCCGCGAGCTTTCGAGCGAGACCGGCCACCCACAAACGCCCTTTTCTGGTCGTGAAGTCCGCATGAATAGCGGCAGAGCGATCTGAGTAGCTGCAAGCCGTCGCCGCCGCAGAAGCGCGCTGAAGACCGGGCACTATTTAACTCACAATCGAACTCACTCAGGAGCGGGCGGCGGATCGGTGGCCCTCAGACCGGCCGTCGCCGTCCGCCCGATTCACCGAACAGGCCTGGCTCACGCCTTCGTGCTGGCCTCCCGGAACGCCGCCTCTCCGGCGTCCGATACCTCGACCCATTTCTTGTCGGCCGCTGCGTCGGAGCCGTAGCTGTCGTGCCAGTTCCACCAGTTGTAGGCCGGGGTCTGAGGATAGCCTTCGGGCGAGTCCTCCCAGACCTCCTGCCGGCCCAGCGGCGTGATGTCGAGGTAGTTCCAGGTGCCCCCCATCTGTTCGTCGCCGCGGTTGTTGATGAAGTAGGTGCGGAACACGCGGTCGCCGTCGCGGATGAACACGTTGTGACCATGCCACTCGTCCACGCCGAAATCGGCGTCGAAGCTGTCGGTGATGGTGAACCACGGTATCTCCCAGTCCATCCGCGCCTTCAGCCGCGCGATGTCCGCCTGCGGCGCACGCGAGACGAAGACGAGGGTGGTGTCACGGGCGTTCAGGTGGGCGACATGGGCGACCTGGTCGGCCACCAGGGAGCAGCCGCGGCAGGCATGGTCGGGCCAGCCGAACACTCCCGGCTCGAAGAAGGCGCGGTAGACGATCAGCTGACGCCGACCGTTGAACAGGTCGAGCAGGCTCACCTTTCCGTCAGGCCCCTCGAACGCATACGTCTTCTCCACCGCCATCCACGGCATCCGCCGGCGCTCGGCGGCCAGTGCGTCACGGGCCCGGGTCTGGGCCTTTTCCTTCACGAGCAGCTTCTCGCGGGCCGCCTCCCACGCCTGCGGCGACACGACCGGTGGTGTGTGCATGGCAGGCTGTCCGCTCTTCCGTCCGTTTCCGGCTGATGCAGTCATACTTTGATACCTCCTGATTTGGGCGAAACCCCGCGCCTCGTTGGCCGAAGCGCGGTTTCATTCGCTGCTCTTCGCTCATGGTTAGGCATGAGGTAGTTTGGCACCGGAGAGCGGACAGCGGGAGTAACAAGTGTGGCGCTATTCCAATGGAGCCGCTGATCCCAGCCGCGGCCTGCGCAGAAGCGGGTGCTCCTGCGCCCACGCTTCAAGATATCGCGACGGCCCAGCACGGCCGCTTTCCGGGGCGGCGCCGGCGATCGACAACGGCGCTCCCGCTGTTACAGACGTAACCAAATTCCGTTCCGCTGAAATCATTCCGTAGCGAGATTCTCCGAGACAACGACGTTCTCGACACGAGAGCCGCGGAGCGCGAAGGAACTTTTTCCCTTTTGTTCACGCACAGCCGAACAGCCCGAAACCACGTGGCACGCTCCCAACCCGCAAACTCAAAATGGGAGACTAAAAATGGCTCACACGAAAACTCGCTCCGGCCGCGGCGCACCCAGCCGCCGCTTGTTTGGGTCAAGGCTGAAAAGCGTAGCAATAATCATCGTTGCCTTCAGGACGTGGCGAGAGAACGTCGCAAGACGCAGGGCCCTAGCGGATTTGACGCCCGATCAGCTGAAGGACATCGGTCATCCGGAGGCCCATGAACCTGTGCTCGACGTCGTTAAGGCCGCTCAGACCACGAACTTGATGTCGATGAGGTAAGATCAGCGCGCCAACTGTCGGCGCGGACGAGCAGGCGCAGCGCTCGCTTCGGCAAGCTCGGCGCGTAGCGAGCGAAGCTGCCGAAGGCACCTCAAGCGGCGGCCAAGTTTCTGCCTCTCGCTTCTTTCGTATCCCGAACAGGCGTCCGGCCGAACAGACGACCATATTCCCGGGTGAACTGCGACACGCTTTCATAGCCGACCGCGAACGCTGCGCTGCTCGCAGTCTTTCCCTCCGACAGCATCAGCCGCCTCGCCTCAATCAGGCGCAACTGTTTCTGGAATTGCAAGGGAGAGAGCGAGGTTACTGCGCGAAAGTGCTGGTGGAATGACGACATACTCATTCCGGCCACAGCCGCCAGGCGCTCGACTGGCAAAGACCGCGCGAACTCTGCCCGAAGCACTGCGACCGCGCGCGCCACTCGCCGCATTTGGCCGTCTGGCCACCCCAGACGACGGATCGCCGACCCGTGCCGCCCGGCCAGCAGCCAATAGTGCATCTCGCGCACAAGCTGGGCCTGTAGCACCGGGACCGATGCCGGGCGATCGAGCAGCCGCATCAAACGCAGGGCCGCGTCGGCAACCTCGGCGTCAGTCGGGTCAACCCGCACGGGCGCGTGGTCGGCCACATGCTGGGCGTCTATTTGCTCACTCAACTCCGCGATGACCGCCGGATCGAGTTCCAGAACAAGCGAGTAGTAGGGAGCAGCGGCGCTGGCGCGGGTGATCTGGCTCACCGTCGGCACGTCCGCCGTGATCAGCAGCGAATCTCCGGCGGAGAAGGCGAAGCCCTGAGTACCCATCGTGACGTGCTTGCTCCCCTGGACCACCAGACAGGCGAGCGGTCGGGAGATGTCGTAGACCAGACCGCTAGGCGCCGTCGCCCGCACCGTGTTGAGACCCGGTATCGGGGTATGCGCAACGCCGTCTGGGCCGGCATTGGTGTCTGCATGGCGGCGGACGGCATTGAGGAGTGCGGTCATGGACCAAAACTATTCCTTTGCTGCCCGACACGCAAAGCATTTTGGAGGATTAGGCAAAAACGGTCGAGCATCCGGCAACAAAAGCCTGCCCATTGGGCCGATATCGGCGTGGCCACAGCAGTGGTGCAAACAAAGGAGCAGGCCATGACCAAGATCACGCTCATTACTGGCGCCAGCCGCGGGCTCGGGCGCAACACCGCACTCAGCATCGCACGCCGCGGCGGTGACGTTGTCCTCACCTACCATAGCCGGAGTGAAGACGCTCGGGCCGTTGTCGCGGAGATTCAGGCAACGGGTCGCAGGGCAGTCGCCCTGCAACTCGACACCGGTGACGTTGCCACCTTCGCTTCTTTCACTGAGCGCCTGCAGGCGGCATTGCGCGAGACCTGGCAGCGCGAGACGTTCGATCATCTGGTGAACAATGCCGGCCATGGCGACATGGCAATGATCGCAGAGACGACGGAGGCGCAGTTCGACCGGCTGGTCAATGTCCACTTCAAGGGGGTGTTCTTCCTCACCCAAAAGCTGCTGCCGCTGATCGCGAACGGCGGCCGTATCGTGAACCTCTCCTCGGGCCTCACCAGGATGTCCTATCCGGGCTTCGCCGCCTACTCGGCAGTGAAGGGCGCGGTCGAGGTGCTCAGCGTTTACATGGCGAAGGAGTTGGGCGCCCGCGGCATCGCCGTCAACACGGTGGCGCCGGGCGCGATCGAAACTGATTTCCTTGGCGGCGCTGTCCGCGACATGCCCGACCTCAACAAGGTGTTCGCAGATATGATTGCACTCGGCCGCGTCGGCATGCCGGACGACATCGGGCCAATGATCGCCAGCTTGTTATCCGAGGACAATCGCTGGGTGAATGCCCAGCGGATCGAAGTGTCCGGCGGCCAAGCCATTTGACGAAGCAGGTACCACACCGTTGATTGGCGTCAGGTCCGTTGGGAGCGTCTGCTCCTTGGAGCGGACCTGCTGTCTCGGCCAGGCCGTCTGCCTAGACGGCGGACATGATCCCTTTCCGAACCGAAGGTAAGCACCGTAAAATCCGGTACCGGCTTCCAGGTCATGCGTAAGGCAGCCGGAACCGGTATTCCGTCACATGGTGATAGATCTGGCCCGGCCATAGCGTGGCCTGTGGGAAATATGGCCGGTTCGGCGCGTCCAGACCTGCGGCTCCAGGCAGAAGCCCGAAAAAGCCTTGTAATGACGTCCTTCGAGTCCCGGCGAAGGTGGCGCCAGATACTGGCCGGTATAGAGCTGGACGCCCGGCTCCGTGGTCCAGAGCTCCATCTCGACGCCGGAATTCGCGCCCTGCGCCCATGACGCCTGCCTGAGCGGCCCGCGCGTCGCGGCAAGGCAGAAATTCTGGTCGTAGGCAAGCTGCTTGCCCTCGCTCTCCATGCGCAGCGGCCGCGCCTGGCGGAAATCGAACGGCGTGTCGTCGACCGGCTTGACGACGCCGGTCGGGATCAGGTCGCCATCGACCGGAAGATAGGCGCCGGCGTTCAGCATCAGCCGGTGGTCGAGAATGTCGCCGGCGCCGCCGTCATCCAGGTTGAAATAGGAATGCTGGGTGAGGTTGCACAGCGTCGGCTCCTCGCAGGTGGCGGTCATCTCGACGCTGAGCGTGCCGGGGATTTTCAGCCTATAGGTGCGCTGTTCGCGAAGATCGGCAATGGTCAGCTTGAAATTGGTGTTACGATGGAACCCAAAATGCGTTCGGCGACCAGACGCTGTAGCCGCCATAGATTGCTGTCGCGGATGCCGCGCTCTTCCAGATGCGAGATGGTGTTATAGAGATACTCGGCGCACGAGCCCAAATGGCCGCATGCCTTGGCCACAATGTCCGCCACCTCATCAGGTGGGAGCTTACCGGTGTATGCGCCCGACTCTCGGTTCATCACGAAGGCAAGGGCGCGGACAGGCCCCTGATGCGTCTTGACGGTAAGCCAACGGGGCGGGTTGCTGGGTGGTTTCGCCTTCATCTCTCGGCGGACAAGCTTGCCGAGCTGCCATTCCACTGTGTTGCCGGCGAGCCTATAGAGCATCCCCCGGCACTGGCCGCCTCGATCGAGGGCCATCATCAGGCCAGGCTGCTCCCTCGTGCCCCGCCACCGGGTCATCTTTAGGCAGAACGAACGATGCCAGCCGTGCGCCGTGCCAATGCGCTCCTCAGTGTGCTCAACTTCCGGCTTCCAAATCAGCGAGCCATAGGCGAACAACCAAAGGTCTTCGCCTCGGGGATGCGAGGCGAGCGTCTCATGCACCGCCGCATCGTAGTCCTCCTCGGTGTAGTAAACGAGACCAGGTGCCGAGCCGGGGTCCTCTAACACCCGATGAACGCGCGCAACAATCTCCGGCGTAAGTGCCATCTTCCGAACCAGCCTAGGCATCTTTTCCCTCATATGCCGTTCCGTTCTTTGCTGCCCGGGCTTCTTGTAAGACCACGTTTCGCTTGGCGATTGCTGAGCAATCCAAGACCGCAACGATATCACCAATCTCCCAACGGCGAACCGTCACTGAGGGCCAGCTGGTATCGTCCAGCTGGATTTCACGCCGCGTCGAGTCCCTGAAAACGAGCGGAACCTTCTGGTGGGATGGTGGTCCGATCTGCCAGCTGCGCCGCGGCCGGTGTCTCGACTGTGGTGGCAATCGCGAGCAGTGTCCTGCGTGTGATATTTCCATTGTACGATCCGAAACTGATCTGCATCATATCCTCCCTGTGCACGGATGGTCCGAGATCTACGGAAGCATACTCGACGAACCCGCGCGCCCTCGAGCTCTACGGCAACACTCATTTCCCCAACGCTCCCCGGGTCGGCGTCACGTCCACGAGATCGACCACCGCAGCGGGAATGGCGTCGCTGACAACGAGCGCATCACCATCGCGCAGAATCTCGAAATCGATCGACGGCTGGCCGGCCGAACCGGGCACGGAAATGGTCAAGTGCTGCCCGGGGGCGAGCGTGGAGGCTATCCGCAGCGGCAGCGCGTCTGATCCAGATGCCAATGTTGCCACAACCCGGTAGCCGTCCTGCTCGACCGTATAGTAGACGACGCCGTCGAAGGCGGCGAGATGAACGCTATGCCCATTGCCTGGCGCCAGTTCGGCCGCAGCCGAGGTTCCGGTCCAGACGAGGCCGGCGAATGCGAATTCAGCGAAAAGTCTGGTCATGGTCATTTCCTCCATCCGCCGGACGGGCGGACGCAGACAGACAATCGTTGCGTTCCGCCTCTTTCTCGACTCGACGCAGGATGAGCCCGACGGCACCATCCGTAACGAGAGCAGCACGATGGGCTGACGAAATCGGACGAAATCTTCCGATCGCCGACTAAATCCTCGACGATTGCTGGAATGACGGCCGGGCTTTGCTGTAGATTGACCGCAACGAGACCCAACCGGCCTCGCTCCCGTGGGGAACGTTCCGATGGACAGCTCGGCGCTGACGCCGATTCGCCTGAACGGCCGCACGGTCGACCTTCAGCGCGGCTCCATCGCGGACCAGAGCGGGCATGCCATTGCCCTGCGGCCGCAGGCCATCGAGGTACTGAAGGTGCTGGCCGCCCGGCCGGGAAAAATCGTCACCAAGGATGAACTGATGCAGGCGGTGTGGGGAAACATCGCCGTCACCGATGACAGTCTTGTCCAGTGCGTCATCGAGATCAGGAAAGCGCTCGGCGACGAGCGGCACGAGATCGTCCGGACCCTGCCGAAGCGCGGCTATGTGCTGGAGGCGGAAAAGGCGGTCGAAGATAGCAGGAAAGTTGCCGGCGCTCGGTTGCTCGGGCTACGCAGCAAATCCTGGCTGGGCCTCGCCGCCGGTCTCATGATCCTGATCGGTGCAGCCGCCGCCTACCTCCTTCCGACAACGAAATCTGGCGCCGAGACACCGGCTATCGCCGTGCTGCCCTTCGAAAACATCAACGGCGACGAGAGGTGGGACCGCTTCGCCACCGGCGTGACTGAGGACATCATCACCGATCTGGCCCGCTACCGCGATATATCGGTAATCGCCCGGACCTCCGCCGAATTCTATCGCGGCAAGGCCCACGATGTGCGCGAAATCGGCGAAGCGCTTGGCGTCAAATATGTGCTGGAAGGCAGCCTGCAAGTAGATGGCCACCGCATGCGCGTGACGGCACAGCTGATCGATGCCGAGACAGGAACACATGTCTGGTCGGAGCGCTACGATCGCCTCGCAGCTGAACTGCTCGAAGTTCAAGACGAGATCACGCAGAAAATTGCGACCACGCTTACCGGCTGGCAGGGTCAGGTGACGGAAGCCGAGCGCACGCTGGCGCGACGCAAGAATGCAACCGGCCTCAATGCGTATGATTACTGGCTGCTGGGCATCGAAGCGAAGCACAGGATGACCGTGGCGAGTCAGCTCGAGGCGCGGGCGTATTTCGAGAAGGGGCTGAACCTCGCTCCCGATTTCATGCCGCTGGTGCGCGACATGGGGATCACCTATGCGATCGAGATGGATATCGGCTCGGTCATCGACTTTCCAGCATGGGTCGATGCCCAGCGGAAGTATGCAGAAAGAGCGCTCGCCCTCGACCCGAACGACTCCACCGCAAATTTCACGATGGCGGTGGCCTACGCCTACCAGAACGACAGCGAACAGGCGGAACGCAATCAGAAGCTCGCGTTGCAGTTTGGTCCTAATAATGCCGACACAATGATGCAGCTCGCCTGGACTTACGCCGGCTGGCAGACGGAGCGCGCCCTGGAGCTTGTGGAACGGACGCTGAAGCTCAACCCGCGCTATCCCTCCTGGTGGAACTTTCCGATCACGCAAACCTATTTCGCGGCGCGCCAGTTCGATGAAGCTTACACAACGGCGAAGCAGCTCGGCGAGTCGCCCAGTCAGGCCGCCTTTGTCGCCATGAGCGCCGCGCAGATCGGAAAGAAGCAGGAAGCAGCCGCCGCCGCGGCCAAGGTGCTGCGTATGAAGCCCGACTGGACGGCGGAGAGCATGTTCCCTTATCAGGGTTTCAAGGACGACTCCGTCCTGTCCGAAAGTGCTGCGAAGGCCGGACTTCCGGTCTGCATGACGGTCGGGCAGGCCAAGACCAATACCGGCATGTTCCGCATGAAGCAGTGCGAAGCGGAGCGCGTGAGGGCCGCGCTGAATTAGGGCCGGTTTCGCCGTATTTGGGAAAGACCGACACAGACGACCGAAGGTGGAATCGAAAAACCGGCTTCCGGGTCAGGCGCCAGGCAGCCGGAACCGGTATTCCGTCACATGGTGATAGATCTGGCCCGGCCATAGCGTGGCCTGTGGGAAATATGGCCGGTTCGGCGCGTCCGGCCAGACCTGCGGCTCCAGGCAGAAGCCCGAAAAAGCCTTGTAATGACGTCCTTCGAGTCCCGGCGAAGGTGGCGCCAGATACTGGCCGGTATAGAGCTGGACGCCCGGCTCCGTGGTCCAGAGCTCCATCTCGACGCCGGAATTCGCGCCCTGCGCCCATGACGCCTGCCTGAGCGGCCCGCGCCTCGCGGCAAGGCAGAAATTCTGGTCGTAGGGGAGCTGCTTGCCCTCGCTCTCCATGCGCAGCGGCCGCGCCTGGCGGAAATCGAACGGCGTGTCGTCGACCGGCTTGACGACGCCGGTCGGGATCAGGTCGCCATCGACCGGAAGATAGGCGCCGGCGTTCAGCATCAGCCGGTGGTCGAGAATGTCGCCGGCGCCGCCGTCATCCAGGTTGAAATAGGAATGCTGGGTGAGGTTGCACAGCGTCGGCTCCTCGCAGGTGGCGGTCATCTCGACGCTGAGCGTGCCGGGGATTTTCAGCC
>NZ_RZTJ01000017.1:130026-130814 GCF_003997065.1 Mesorhizobium sp. M6A.T.Ce.TU.016.01.1.1
TGGTCGAGAATGTCGCCGGCGCCGCCGTCATCCAGGTTGAAATAGGAATGCTGGGTGAGGTTGCACAGCGTCGGCTCCTCGCAGGTGGCGGTCATCTCGACGCTGAGCGTGCCGGGGATTTTCAGCCGGTAGGTGCAGGTCACGTCGAGCGCGCCGGGAAAGCCCATCGTGCCGTCGGGATCATGCAAGGTCAGGGTGACAAAATCCCTGCCATGCAGCGAAACCTCCCATGGCCGGTGGGAAAAACCTTGCGAGCCGCCATGCAGCGTGTGCTTGTCGAGGAAGTTGCGCTCGGTCTGGTAGCGCTGGCCAGCGATGGTGAAGCGGCCATCGCGGATGCGGTTGGCATAGCGTCCGACGACGGCGCCGAAGAAGGCCGTGTCCGTCTCATAAGGTTCGAAACTGTCATAGCCGAGCACCAGCGGCGCATCGTGCCCGGCCAGGCGCAGATCCTGGATGATGGCGCCCAGCCCGATGATGTTGGCGGTTAGACCGCCGCCGCGGATGGTGAAGCGGCGGACGGCCTCGCCCGTCTGCGTCGTGCCGAAGACCTCGCCGTCCTTCATCGCCATGCCCGAAACGCCAGTTGGTTGATCGATCCCCGCCTGACCTCTCGGGCCGGCTTGGGTCCATTGATGGTCAACAGACCCTGCCCAATCAGAGGCCGAGGCCGCCGATGCAGACATATTTGGTGTCGAGATAGTCCTCGATGCCCTGATGTCCGCCTTCCTTGCCGAGGCCCGATTCCTTGACGCCGCCGAACGGCGCCTCAGGCGTGGTGATGAGGC
>NZ_RZTJ01000172.1:0-397 GCF_003997065.1 Mesorhizobium sp. M6A.T.Ce.TU.016.01.1.1
GATGCCGAGCGAGGCGATATCGCCAATCGGTGCAATCGCCGCCACGGCCATGTCGTCGTCGTGAGCGAGCGAACCGGTTATCCCGTCGGGCCAGACCGGCGCGCCCGTTGGCGCGCGCAGGATGGCGACGTCGCCGGCGCCAAGCTCCGCCAGCAGTCCGTGCGCGATCCAGCGCGCAGCGCCGCTGGCGCGCCGCATGGCAAGCTGGCGCGCCGCGATAGAGCGGGCTTCCATGGGCAGCAGATGGGCTTCATCGCCTTCGCGGATCAGGCGGCATCCGATCCGGACACCGCTCGGCGCGATCGCGGCCATAGCCTCCAGCAGGGTCGTTTCCGCCGATGAATTCGCAACGGGCGGCGTCAACGATCGACCATCGGCAGGACGGCGATCATTTCTC
>NZ_RZTJ01000173.1:0-395 GCF_003997065.1 Mesorhizobium sp. M6A.T.Ce.TU.016.01.1.1
CCGGAGCAGAGCACGCAGACGCCATCGAAAACGATCAATGGATGGCGTGAGTCGAGAACTGTTTCGAAGGGACGAGTTGACTGGGGTCGAACTGGTTGAAGATGGTCCGTCACGCTGGCCTCGGCTGCTCGTGTCCTATGACACTAAGCCGGCCAGCGATGGTATCAAAGCCGTGGCGATGTCGCACGGCGCCTGTCGGCGAGAGCGGGACGCTCGGCGCGATAGGTGGTGGCGCGGATAGAGGCGGCCGGCCTGCAGATCCGGCTGTTGTGGCGATTTTCGAAAGCCATGATCAGTGCGCGCCCAGCGAGTTGCCGCGACGGGCGCAGGCCGGGCCGGGGCCGCGCATGTAATAGCGTTCGGGCCGGTAGGTCGGCGCAACGAATTCGCGGATG
>NZ_RZTJ01000174.1:0-394 GCF_003997065.1 Mesorhizobium sp. M6A.T.Ce.TU.016.01.1.1
CCCGTAAGGCGGCTTGAAGCCGACAAGACCGCAGGCCGACGCGGGAATTCGGATCGACCCGGCAATGTCCGAGCCGGTGGCGATCGACGACGTGCCGGACGCCAGCGTCGCCGCGGCACCGCCGGACGAACCGCCGGGCGTGAAATCCGGGTTCCACGGATTGCGCGTCACGCCCCAGCGTTTCGACCAGGTGTAGCCGGCGCAGCTGAATTCAGGCGTCGCCGTGCGGGCATGGACAATGCCTCCGGCCTTGATGATGCGCTCGTTCATCGTCGACGTATGGCCACCGATGGCATCCCGGGACAGCAGCGAGCCGTGCGAGGTCGGCTTGTCCTTGATGTAGCTCTCGTCCTTGATGCCGATCGGCAGCCCCTCGAGCGCCCCGGTACGGGCC
>NZ_RZTJ01000175.1:0-330 GCF_003997065.1 Mesorhizobium sp. M6A.T.Ce.TU.016.01.1.1
CAAAAGTTGAAACAGAACCGCGCGCAGGCGACATTCAAACGAAACATATGTGATGCAAAAGTCACATTGGCCGGAATGCCAACCAACTGCACGGAAAGACCCCGAATCAGCCGCATTCCAGCCACGAAGCAAGGCATTTTCGACCAGATATTAACATCACGTTCACCGACTATTCACGCCTCGACGCTATGATGACCGCAATTCGGAAGGGACATCCGAAAATCGGGACAGGGACAAGGTAATGAACTTCCTCGCGCACCTCATCGGCTATGCCGCCGCCATCCGCGAATTCGTTGCGCCGACCTACCGGCCCGAACGCTATTACATGCG
>NZ_RZTJ01000176.1:0-392 GCF_003997065.1 Mesorhizobium sp. M6A.T.Ce.TU.016.01.1.1
CAATTACCGTGATCACCTCGATAAAGTCACCTCGGATGTGCATTTGGCTTTGGCTGGAATGCGAGCAGAAAACCATTTAGCTATTTTGAAACAGATGGTTGCTTGGGTCCGGGAACATCCCAAGGAAGCGGAGGAACAGACTGGATTCGAAGGTGGCCGCGCTGATTTCCTTGATGGACTCGACGATCTTTTTTACAAGGAGGAAGACAGCGTCCCGATGCTTGCCCGCGCAGTGGGTTGGATAGCCTCCTGGCCTGAACTGGAGATTGTCGACGATGCCGAATGCCAGGAGGCCACTCTTGACATTGTGATGGCCAACTCCAGGCGCGAACCTCGATTGCGCCATCGTTCGGTGTTCCATCTGAAAGCAGTGATGACGAGCCGACTTGAAG
>NZ_RZTJ01000177.1:0-392 GCF_003997065.1 Mesorhizobium sp. M6A.T.Ce.TU.016.01.1.1
CTGTAGCAGCCGGGCGGAAAATACCCAACCGATCGTACCCAGTCTGCCATGGATCGGTTGCCGCCGACATAGCTGGGATCAGGTAGAGCGAGCCGGGTATGGCCGTTTGTAACAGCGCCCGTGCGGGAGGCGCTTTTCGTGACATCCAACGGTTGCCTCCAAGCCCGATCCTGCTGCAATCGGAGGAGAGACAATGCGTCAACATCTGCTGAACGGTTGGCTCGTGGCAGCCCTGGTCGCGACGACCTGCCTGCTCGGCGTGACCGCTTACGCGGAGGTGAAGGAAGACATCTCGCGCGTCGCCTGCACGCATGGAGGACAGGCTCCCGGCGAGCGGGGCGCACGGTGTGATACCTGTGCCGCCGCGCGATGCGATGTGCGCGCATCAGGAG
>NZ_RZTJ01000178.1:0-391 GCF_003997065.1 Mesorhizobium sp. M6A.T.Ce.TU.016.01.1.1
TTTCCCGGCCGGCCGGACGGAACGGTGACCGAAAAGATCGCCGATTACTTTCAACGTGAGCTGCTGCCTCGCGCCGACATCGTGTTCGACTTCCACTCCGGCGGCAAGACGCTGGACTTCGTGCCGTTCTGCGCGGCGCACACTTTGCCCGACAAGGCGCTGGAACAGAAAGCCTTTGACGCGGTCGCGGCCTTTGCCGCTCCGTTCTCGATGCGCATGATCGAGATCGACGCCGTCGGCATGTATGACACGGCAGCCGAGGAGATGGGCAAGGTCTTCGTCAGCACCGAGCTGGGCGGCGGCGGCACGTCGCGTGCGCAGACGGTGCGGATCGCGCGGCGCGGCATTCTCAACGTACTGCGCCATGCGGGCATTGTAGATGGTGCGGTCG
>NZ_RZTJ01000179.1:0-327 GCF_003997065.1 Mesorhizobium sp. M6A.T.Ce.TU.016.01.1.1
CCGTGGTTTCGTCGATCAGGATTGGAAAAAAGTCCGCCGCATCATCGACACCAACATCACCGGGACCGTCTATCTCGCGCATCAACTCGGAGCCAGGATGGCACGCCGCGGCCGAGGCCGCATCCTCTTCACAGGATCGATCGCTGGTTTCATGCCCGGCACTTTCCAGGCGGTCTACAACGGCACCAAGGCATTCATCGATTCCTTCTCGATCGCACTGCGTCATGAATTGCGGGACACAGGAGTCACAGGCTCCGTGCTGATGCCCGGGGCAACGCAGACGCGGTTCTTCGAACGCGCCGAAATGATGGATACCAAGGTCGGCAC
>NZ_RZTJ01000180.1:0-339 GCF_003997065.1 Mesorhizobium sp. M6A.T.Ce.TU.016.01.1.1
CTTGAATCCGCTACCGACCTCCTCGGGCGAGACAGGCGGCGTGCCGGTGATCATCAAGCCAAGCAGGCCGGGAAAGCGGTCGATCATCTCAAGCCCGATATGGCCGCCGAGCGACCAGCCGAAGACGATGGCCTTGTCGATGCCGAGCAGCCCGAGCACTTCGGTCATGGCATCGGCATAGCCTTCCATGCTGTAGGAACGCTCTGGATCGATCGCATCGCCGGACGCTCCATGGCCGGGTAGGTCGGGAGCGATGAGGTGATATCGCTCGCCCAACGGGCCGTCCAACTGGTTGCGGAAAACGGCACTGGAAGATGAATTGCCGTGGATCAGCATGAC
>NZ_RZTJ01000181.1:0-386 GCF_003997065.1 Mesorhizobium sp. M6A.T.Ce.TU.016.01.1.1
GTTTCACGCCCTGGGGCGTGAACTCGGCCGAGACCCGTCGGGAAGCGGAGGATCTCGCTTTGCAGGCCTGCGAGGCGACGGGAGAGAAATGCAAGATCCGCGAATGGGTCTGCACATGAAGCTTGGCCCGAAGGCCGTCTCCGCATGTGGAGCAATTCTATTCTCATTGATGTCGCCGGCGTCTGCCCAGCAACAGGTGGCGGCTGTCCCGGATGGACCCTCATCGCTGCGTGAGGTCTATCAGGACTGGAGCGTGACCTGTTCGGTACGGGAAAAGGCGAGAGTGTGCTCGCTTGCGCAAGACCAGGTCCAGCAGAACGGGCAGAGGCTTCTTGCCATGGAGATCGCGGCACGCCCGGACGGTTCGACGACGGCTACCCTGCTTC
>NZ_RZTJ01000018.1:0-128034 GCF_003997065.1 Mesorhizobium sp. M6A.T.Ce.TU.016.01.1.1
GTCGAGCGGCGGCGGCGGCGGCGACGGCGGTTTGGCCGGAGCAGGCGGCCTGTTCACCGCGGTTGGTGTCGGCGGCCATGGCGGCGGCGGCGGCAATGGCGGCGAGGTCGAGGTCGTCAACACCAATAGGATCACCACCACAGGCGACCTGTCACACGGCATACTCGCCCAGTCGGTCGGCGGTGGCGGCGGCAATGGCGGCAGCGCCGGTGCGGTGTCCGTCGGCGCCTTTGTCGGCGTCGGCGTGGCGGTCGGCGGCGACGGCGGCGTTGGCAGGGACGCGATGGCGGTCAACGTCACGCATACCGGCGACATCACGGTCAGCGGCGCGGAATCCAAGGCTATTCTGGCACAGGCGATCGGCGGCGGCGGCGGATGCATAGAGACCGGCACTGAACGCGCCGGAGAACGCTTTGCCGCCATTGCCGCCGCCGCCGTAGCGGTCAGCGTCGGCGGCGGCGGTGGCAATGGCGGCTCGGGCGGCGCTGTCACGCTCAAGGCGGACGGCAACCTCATTTCACTTACCGATGCCACGGGTTCGGGCGGCATCGTGGCGCAATCGATCGGCGGCGGCGGTGGCAATGGTGGCCGCACGACCTCGATTGCGGGTGCCGTCAGCAACGGCGTGGCGGTCAATCTCGGCGTCGGCGTGGGCGGTGGCGGTGGCGGCGGTGGCGAGGGCAAGACGGTCCGGGTCGAGACCGGGCTTGCCGGCGGTGGCAGGATCGAAACCCAGGGCTTCCAGGCCGTTGGCATCATGGCCCAATCGATCGGCGGTGGTGGCGGCAACGCCGGTGATACGTTCGGTGGCGCTGGCGGCTACGGCAACAATGTGACGGTCAGCGCCACCGTCAATATCGGCGGCGGCGGCGGCAATGGCGATTTCGCCGGTGACGTCCATGTGACCAATGCGATGTCGGTAACGACCACCGGCGATTCCAGCAGCGCGATCGTTGCGCAGTCGATCGGCGGCGGCGGCGGCAATGGCGGCACCAGCACCGGCGGATCGGCCAATGTCGGCGGCGGCAGCGGTGTCAATGTCGCGGCGAATTTCGCCATGGGTGGCGGCGGCGGCACCGGCAGCTACGGCAACACAGTCGACGTCATCAATTCGGGCACGCTGACCACCACCGGCGCCTTCTCGTCGGGCATCATCGCCCAGTCGATCGGCGGCGGCGGCGGCATTGGCGGCTCCAGCACCGCCAAGTCCTACAATATCGGCGGCAGCAGCCAGACCAGCGTCAACGTGAATATGGGCTTGGCTGGACATGGCGGCGGCGCCAGCGAAGCCAGAAAGGTGACCGTCATCAATTCCGGCCTCATCACCACGCAGGGCTTCGGTTCGTCCGGTATCATGGCGATGGCGGTCGGCGGCGGCGGCGGCGCGTCTGGCGCGGCTTCAGCTTCCGACGAGGACGTCGGTGGTGGTGCCGGCGACAACGGCGAGACGACCGTTTCGATCGGCGTGGCCCTGTCTCTCCCGGGTGGCACGGCCGGCGACGGCGGCGAAGTGTCGGTCACCAACAGCAACTGGATCATCACCGACGGCGCCTTCTCCTACGGCATCAGCGCCAGCTCCATCGGCGGCGGCGGCGGCGTCGGCGGCTCTGCGTCGGCCGGTGCCAAAGCCGAATACGCGATCGGCGGCGCGATAGCCGGCTTCGGCGGCAGCGCCGGCGAAGGCAAGCTCGTCGAGGTCACCAATCAGTCCACCGGCCTGATCTGGACCAGGCAGGAAAATTCCATCGGCATTTTCGCGCAGTCGATCGGTGGTGGCGGCGGCGCCGGCGGCGCCGGCAAGAGCACGGGCAGCGACGGCGGCACCGTGGACGTCAAGTTCTCGATGGGCGGTCTTGGCGCCGGCGGCGGCGATGGCGGCGAGGTCCATGTCACCAACAGCGGAATTGTCCTGACGGACAAGGCCAATTCGCACGGCGTCATGGCGCAGTCGATCGGCGGCAGTGGCGGTGTCGGCGGCGCGGCCGGTTCGACATCCGCCGACGCCTCTGTTTCCATTTCGGCGGCTCTTGGCGGCCTTGGCGGCAATGGCGGCATCGGCAAGTTCGTCCATGTCATCAACAATACGACCGGAACCATCATCACCCAGGGCGACAATTCCTATGGCGTCTTCGCGCAGTCGATCGGCGGTGGCGGCGGTGCGGCCGGCAGCGGCTCGACCGAAACCGGCGAGGCCGAGTCGGTGGCGGTCAATTTGTCGATCGGCGGCATCGGCGGCGCAGGCAGTCGCGGCGGCGACGTGACGGTCGACAATCATGGCCTGATCCAGACCACCGGCTATCTGTCGCACGGCATCTTCGCCCAGTCGGTCGGCGGCGGCGGCGGCGCATCAGGCGCCGCGGCCAGCGCCTCGACAGCCGACATGTCGATCGGCGGCGCGGTTTCGCTGCCGAGCGGCGACGGCGCTAATGGCGGCCATGTCATCGTCAACAATGACGGCGTCATCGAAACCACTAAGGACGGCGCGATCGGCATCTTCGCGCAGTCGATCGGGGGCGGCGGCGGCTATGGCGGCACAGTGTCGGCAGACACGGCCGGAGACAACTCGATTGCGCTGCAACTTGGCGGCTTCGGCGGCAATGGCGGCAATGGCGGCGAGGTGGACGTCACCATCTCCGGCGCGATCATCACCCATGGCGAACGCGCGCATGGTGTTGTCGCGCAATCGGTCGGCGGCGGTGGCGGCTATGGCGGCGACGCCAAGGGCAAGAGCTCGAATGCGCTCGCCATTGGCGGGCTCGGCGGCAATGGCGGCGATGGTGGCGACGTCACCGTCATCCGCACCGGCACGATCACGACGACGGGCAAGGATTCGATTGCCATCATCGCGCAATCGGTCGGCGGCGGCGGCGGCTTCGGTGGCGCCGGCTTTGGCCGTTTCGGCGCCGACGACGATGGCGGCGGCCCGAACGCCATCGGCTTCAACACCCCTGGCGGCACCAAGGGCACCGGCGGCAAGGTCACCATCATCCAGGACGGTGAGATCGAGACGGACGGCGACCGCGCCCATGGCATTATCGCGCAGGCTGTCGGCGGCGGCGGTGGCGCTGGTGGCATGGCCTCGCTGGCGATGGGCCAATCGGCTGCCGGCTCGCAAGGCGGCATCGGCGACGCAGCCGCGGCCGAAGCGACGGCGATGAGCCAGGTCTGGGTAAAGGGCGCGAGTTCGTATGCGCTGTTCGGGCAAAGCGCCACCGGCCAAGGCAATTCCGGCGCAGTCGACCTGATCGCGGAGGGCAATTTGTTCGCACAGGGTGCGGATTCGGTCGCAGCCTATGCCGAAAGCACGGCCAGCGGGTTGAAGGGCAATATCAGTCTGGACCTGAAAGGCCAGTATACAATAGGCGGCGGCGGCACTGGCGTGGCAGCCATGCTGGTCGGCGGTCAGAACAATACGCTGAACAATAACAGCCTGACTTATGCGATGGGGCTGACGGGATCCTTTTCTTTCCAGAATGAGGCAGACCTGGCCGAATACCTCCAGGAGCTTGTGGCCGGTGGACCCGTTGCCCCGAAGAAGGCGATCCTGGAATCGCTGCTGGACGATTTCAGCCCGTTGTCGATCACCGGCACCTCGGGCAACGATCTGGTCAACAATCAAAGGACAGCCAGCACGCTTGGCCGCGTTATCGGCAATATCGATCTCGGCGGCGGCATAAACGGTTTCCACAACTTCGCCAATTCCTCGATGGTCGGCCTCAAGACCATCGACCTCGGCGGCGGCACCTTCCTCAACGACGGCCTGATGACCAACAAGGGTATCGCGGTCGTGGAGACAGTTGATGTGACCGGCGGCTTCACCCAAATGGCCACCGGCGATTTCGTCACCGACGTCGATCTCAACA
The DNA here is from genome assembly GCF_003997065.1 of Mesorhizobium sp. M6A.T.Ce.TU.016.01.1.1. Classification (NCBI taxonomy): domain Bacteria; kingdom Pseudomonadati; phylum Pseudomonadota; class Alphaproteobacteria; order Hyphomicrobiales; family Phyllobacteriaceae; genus Mesorhizobium; species Mesorhizobium sp. M6A.T.Ce.TU.016.01.1.1. The sequence continues at coordinate 3,864 of NZ_RZTJ01000018.1, forward strand.
ATCAGATCACCGACGCCCTTGCCTTGACCGGCGCCGGCGACTTCAACGGCGAGGCGCCGCTCAACTTCCTGTCGATCGACAAGCTGTTTACCGAATATCTGCTGGCGAAGGGCTCCTCGATGGTCGATTCCGGCATCACGCCGACGACCTTGCATCCGGCGGTCGGCTTCAATTTCCTGACCAGGGTGGACGACGGCACCGATCTCGTTCTCTACGCCGACAATCCGACCTTCCTGGAACTGGCGCAGGATCCCAACTCCGGCACCAACGACCCGGGCGTGTTCGAGATGGCGCAGTATCTCGACGATGTCGAGGCGTCGTCGAGCCCGGACAATCCGATGGCGCGGCTGATCAATATGCTGCGGTTCCTGCCGGATGAGGCGTCACTCGGCGCAGCGCTGACGCGACTGACGCCGCATTACGCGGTGCATGCGTTCGAGATGGTCAACCGCTCGGCCGACATCATGCTGGAAACGGCGCGCGAATGCACCGGCGTTCCCGCATACAGCAATCCCGACGGGCGCTGCGTCTGGGGCGTGATCAGCCCGCAGGCCGACTACAGCCGGGACGCCGGGGCGGGAACGACCAGCCGCGACGATGTGTTGAAGACGATGTCGTTCGGCGCCATTGGCGAGGTCAACCAGAACTGGTCGCTGGGCGGCACAATCGGGCGGACAGAGTTCGATTCCGAGATCCATTTCAACCAGGACCTGCTGTCGACCACCCAGGGTGAATCCTGGCAGGCCTACGCGTTGGCGAAATACGAGAACAAGAACTATTTCGTCGACTTTGCCGTTGGCGGCGGCACCGGCATGTTCGACGGCCAACGCGACACGCATGTCGACCAGGTCGGCTATATTCCCGGCGAAACGCTCGAAGGCGTCTATCTGCCGGAACTGCTGCTCGAGGGCATCGGCAACAGCGTCACCTATACGCAAAGGACCGCCCAGTTCGGCGGCTCGGCACGGTTCGGCGTGACCCAGCAGATGGGCGCGTTCTACCTGCAGCCGACCTTGCAATTCGATGCACGCTGGCTTCGCGTCTCCGGCAAGGAAGAGGGTTCGGTTGCCGCCTTCAATTTCGACGACAGTTCCAACACCTATTATTCCGCGACGCCAGGCCTCGAGCTCGGCACCGACATCGCGCTTAGCGACATCGCCAGCCTTCGCGTCTACGGAAAGGCAGGCGTGGAGTTCTCGAACAAGAAGTGGGAGATCGAGGGCCAATTCGCGGCCGCGGAAGATCTGCCCGGCAATCCGGCGCTGCACTTGACACAGGAGGTCGATTCGCCGCTCTATCGCGTCGGCGCCGGACTCGAACTCAATGGCGTGAACGGCGTCGGCATGGCCGTCAGGTACAATGGCGCCTTCGGGGAAACAGTAAAACAGAACGCGGTCAGCGCGTCCCTCAAGGTCAGCTTCTAGTTGGCTTGAGGTGAAGGGTAAGAGGGGCTTCATGAGAAAGCGGGCCTATTTCGCGGCCGTGCTGGGCATCGCCTTCATCGCTGGCCTGCCGGCGGCAATGGCGCTGGCGCAGACCAAGACCGACAAAGCGGTGCCGGCCGACGTGGCCAAGCCGCCGCAACTGCCCGGTGGCGCGTCGGCCCTGTCCGAGACGCATGGCGACTGGACGGTCAATTGCCAGATCATTGGCAAAACCAAGGCATGCAGCCTGTCGCATCAGCAGTTCAACAAGCAGAACGGCCAGCGCCTTCTGGCGATAGAATTGGCGACCAAGGCCGCAGAGCAAGCCAACGGCACCTTGGCGCTGCCGTTCGGGCTGGCCCTGGCCAAGGGCATCAATCTCGAAGTTGACGACAAGAAGCTGGAGGGCATCCTGCAGTTCAGCACCTGTCAGGCCGTCGGTTGCCTGGTTCCCGTGACATTCGACGCGAAAATCACGCCGCTGCTCAAGGCCGCCACCATTTTGAAGATCAACGCGGTCGCGGTCGATACGGGCCAGCCGATCAGCTTTCCCATCTCGTTGGCCGGCTTCAGCGGCGCGCTTGCCCGAACCGCGGGACTCTCGGCAGACTGAGCGTTGTCCACCCGGATTGTATTCAGTCAACTTCTCGCAAGCGGTATCCGACGCCGGTTTCGGTGGTGATGTAGCGCGGCTGGTCGGGCGTTTTCTCGATCTTCTGCCGGAGCTGCCGCACATAAACCCTGAGATACTGCACGTCGGTCGAATCGCCCCAGACCTGGTTCAGCAGAAACCGGTGGGTAAGAACCCTGCCGGCGTGCTGGACGAGGATGCGGAGGATGTCATATTCCTTCGGCGAGAGCTTTATCTCCCTGCCCTCGACGGTGACGATCCGTTTCACCAGATCGACCGTGAGATCGCCAGTGTGGAAAACAGGCTTCTCGCCCTGCTGCTGTAATTTGTGGCGAAGCGCCACGCGAATGCGCGCGACAAGCTCGTTCATGCCGAACGGCTTGGTGACATAGTCGTCGGCGCCCAGTTCAAGTGCCGAGACGATGCCGGCCTCATCGGTGCGGCTGGAGAGGATGACCACGGGGACGTCAAGGCCATCATCTCGCCATTTGCTCAGCAATTCGTGGCCGCCCATGCCGGGCAGGCCGAGATCGAGCAGGATCAAGTCCGGTTTTTCCGTCTCCATGAGCTCGATCGCCGCCTTGGCGTTCGGCGCCTCGCTGATCGCATAGCCCTGGCTGCCAAGGCCGACGCGAAGCAGCTTGCGGATCGGCGGTTCGTCATCGACGACCAATATCCTGACGTCCAGATTCGTCATGCCAAATCATCCAGATCGGGGCCGCCCACATTTTGGTCATCGCCGTTGGGGTCGTCCACGGCGGGCAATTCCGTCGGCACCGGCATTCTGACGGTGAAAACCGCACCCGAGCGGTCGGTCCTGCTGGCCGCCGAAATTGTCCCGCCCATCGCTTCGATGAACCCGCGGCAGATCGACAGCCCGAGCCCGGTGCCGGCACGGACCTGATCGCCCTTGCGCACCCGGTAGAATGTGTCGAAAACGCGTTGCAGATCGGCCGGCGGAATGCCCGGCCCCTCGTCCATGATCTGCAGGATGACGAAGCCATTGTCGAGCCAGCCCTGCAAGCGGATCGTCGAACCAGGCGGCGCATATTTTGCGGCATTGTCGAGGAGGTTGAACAGCACCTGCTCGAACAGGACGGGGTCAAGCCTCAGCATCGGCAGGTCAGCGGGAATGTCTATGTCGGTCTTGTGTTCGCCGATGATTTTCCTGGCTCGGTACAGCGCGGAGCCGACAATATCGCCGACATAGTGGAACGCGTAGTTCGGCTCCATCGCTCCGGATTCGATCTTGGTCATGTCGAGCAGATTGGCGATGAAGCGGTTTAGCCTTTCCGATTCGTCGAGCACGGTCGAAAGCAGGTCCGCACGGTCCTGTTCGGGAAGTGCCGGCGCGAATTCCCTTAGCGTGCCGGCCGCGCCCATGATGGCGGCAAGCGGTGTTTTCAAATCATGGGAAATGGAGGTGAGCAGCGCAGAGCGCAGCTTGTCCGCCTCGGCGGCGAGCTTGGCCCGGTCGACGTCGGCGACAAGCTGGATGCGCTCGATGGCGACCGCCGCCTGGTCGGCGAGCGCATCGAGCAGGCGCTGCTGCTCGGGCGTCAGCAGCGGGCCTTGCTTGTCGTTGTCGAGGCCGACGACACCGACGGCGGTGCGCCCCGTCCGCAGCGGGAGATAGAGGCGTTTTGCCCCTGGCAGCGTGTCGGCGCCGCGTCCCGCGGCGCGGTTGTGTTCCCAGGCCCAACGGGCGGCCGCGATGTCGGCCTCGGCCAGCGTGTCGTCGGGCGGATAGCCGGCCTTGACGGTGATCGAGCCGTTTTCGGGCAGAAGCAGCACGACCCGCAGCTTCAGCATGGAGGCGATCTGGAAGGCAGTCGCCCAAAGCACGTCATCGAGCGTGGCAGTTCCCGCTAACTTCTTTGAGAACAGATAAAGGTCCTCGGTGGTGCGAGCGCGAGACTGTGCCGCCACGGCCTGGCGCTGCACTCGTGCCGTCAAATTGCTGGCGATGATCGCGACGCAGAAGAGGAAGCCGAGCGCGACGACACTTTCCGTGTCGCTGATGTTGAAGGTGTAAAGCGGGTCGAGAAAGAAGAAATTGAAGGCCAAGGTGCTGAGAACAGAAGCGAATATCGCAGGCCACAGACCCGCGGTGACCGCAGATACCAGCACCGCCATGAGGAAGACTAGGGCGATGTTTCGCACGTCGAGCACACGCGACAAGAGCAGCCCGAAAAGTAGCCCCGCGACGACGTAGCCGGTAACGATCAAATAGGGCTTGATGTCGAAACGCGCCGGGTGGGCCGGGGTGATACCGCGCGACGGCTGCGCTTGTGCCTGGACGTCGCCGGAGACGACATGGACACTGATCTTTCCCGCGTCGCGTATCAAATCATAGGTGACGGCGCCGTCAAACAATTGCCGCCAGCGCGGCTTGCGCGGCTTGCCAGTGATGATGTGGGTGACGTTGTTCGCGCCCGCGTATCGCAGAATGTCGGCGGCGACGTCCTGGCCGGGTATGGTGACGGCAGCGCCGCCCAATTGTTCGGCAAGGCGAAGCGTCGATGCTAGCCTGTCGCGATCCTGCTCGGACAGGCCCGTCGAACGCGGCGTCTCGACGTAGAGCGCGAGCCATGGTGCGCGCAGCCGCTCGGCCTGGCGGCGAGCATAGCGCACAAGGGACGCGCTGCGCGGATCCTCGTCGACCCAGACCAGGACACGTTCGCTGGCCGCCCAGGGCCCCGGTATCGCGTGGGCCTGCATGTGGATCAGCAACTGCTCGTCGACGCGCTGGGCGGTGCGGCGGAGCGCCAGTTCCCGAAGCGCCGTCAGATTGCCCGGCGAGAAATAGTTCTCGATGGCGCGCTGGGCGGTGCTGGGGATATAGACCTTGCCTTCCTCGAGCCGCTTGATCAGGTCGTCGGGAGTGAGATCGATGATCTCGATGTCGTCAGCCTGGTCTATGATAGAGTCTGGGACCGTCTCGCGTACCCTGACGCGGGTGATCTGCGCCACGACATCGTTCAGGCTTTCGACATGCTGGATGTTGAGCGTCGTATAGACGTCGATGCCGTGCGTCAGGATTTCCTGAACGTCGAGATAGCGCTTGGGATGGCGGCTGCCCTGCGCGTTGGTATGGGCAAGCTCATCGACGAGGACCAGCGCTGGACGCCGGGCAAGGATGGCATCGAGGTCCATCTCCTCGAGGATGCGCCCCTTGTAGTCGACCTGACGACGGGGAATCAGCTCATAGCCGTCGACCAGAGTCTGGGTTTCTTTGCGGCCGTGCGTTTCGACGACGCCGATCACCACGTCGACCCCGTCGGCCAATCTTGCACGGCCCGACATCAGCATTTCATAGGTCTTGCCGACACCGGGCGCTGCGCCCAGGAATATTCGCAGGCGACCGCGCGCCTCCCGCTCCGCATGATCAAGCAGCGCGTCGGGTGAGGGTCTGGTTTCGTTGCGGCTGTCGTCCGGCATCAGAATCGATCATGAATGGCGCCGGGGATGGTGTCGATCCCCGGCCCACCATTCATTGCTTGGTGGCCTCGTCCAGTGCCAGATTGAGCGTCAGCACATTGACCACCGGCTCTCCCATGAAACCGAGCTCGCGGTCCTCGACATGGCTGTCGACAAGGGATTTGATCCTGGCTTCATCAACGCCCCTGGCCTTGGCTACCCTGGCGACCTGGAAGTAGGCGGCTTCGGGGCTGATATGCGGATCGAGGCCGCTGGCTGAGGTCGTGACCAGATCCATCGGCACCGGCTGGTCCGGATTTTCCGCCTTCAGCCTGTCGGCATCGCCCTTGATGCGGTCGATCAGCTTGGGGTTGGTCGGGCCGAGATTCGAACCACTCGAAGCGGCGGCGTTGTAGCCGTCGCCGGCAGCCGATGGGCGGTCATGGAAATAGCGGTCGCTCGCAAAAGCCTGGCCGATCAGTTCGGAACCGATGACCTTGCCGTCTTTCTCTATCAGACTGCCATTGGCCTGGCGCGGGAACACAGCTTGAGCAATGCCGGTCATGCCGATCGGATAGACCAGGCCGGTTAGCACGGTGAAGAAGACAATCATGATGATCGCGGGTCTGATTTGCTTGAGCATGGACGTAATTCCTTATGCGAGGCCAAGCGCGGTGATGGCCATGTCGATCGCCTTGATGCCGACGAACGGGACGATGATGCCGCCGAGGCCGTAGACAAGAAGGTTGCGGCTGAGCAGCGCGCCGGCGCCGATCGCGCGATACTTGACGCCTCTCAGCGATAGCGGGATCAGCGCGATGATGATCAGCGCGTTGAAGATGATGGCCGAGAGAATGGCGCTCTGCGGCGTTGCCAGATGCATGATGTTGAGCGCCTGCAGCGGGCCTGATGTCTGCCCCGGCGCGACGTAGAAGACGGCGAATATGGCCGGGATGATGGCAAAATACTTGGCCACATCATTGGCGATGGAGAAGGTGGTCAGCGATCCGCGCGTCATTAGCAGCGCCTTGCCGATTTCCACGATCTCGATCAGCTTGGTCGGATCGCTGTCGAGATCGACCATGTTGCCGGCTTCGCGTGCGGCGACCGTGCCGGTGTTCATGGCGACGCCGACATCGGCCTGCGCAAGGGCGGGCGCATCATTGGTGCCGTCGCCGCACATGGCGACCAACTTGCCCTTAGCCTGTTCGTCGCGGATCAGCTTCAGCTTGTCCTCGGGCGTCGCCTGGGCAAGGAAGTCGTCGACGCCGGCTTCCGCCGCGATCGCCGCCGCCGTCATCGGATTGTCGCCGGTGATCATCACCGTGCGGATGCCCATCTTGCGCAGCTCGGCGAACCGTTCCCTGATGCCGCCCTTGACGATGTCCTTGAGATGGACGACGCCGAGCAGGCGGCCGTCGCGCTCGACCGCCAGCGGCGTGCCGCCGGATTTGGCGATGTCGTCGGCGATTGCCTGCAGGTCGCGGACGGTGTCGCTGCTGGGGCGCGTGGCATGGGTGGCGACGGTCGACTGATTGACATGAGCGAGCACGGAATCGACCGCGCCCTTGCGAACCGATGAGCCATCGATGTCGACGCCGCTCATGCGGGTTTGTGCGGTGAAGGGCACGAAAGTGGCATGCAGTGTTGCCATGTCGCGGGCGCGGATGGCGTATTTCTCCTTGGCCAGCACGACGATGGAGCGGCCTTCCGGCGTCTCGTCAGCGAGCGAAGCGAGCTGCGCCGCGTCGGCCAATTCCTGCTCGGTGACGCCTTTGACCGGACGAAATTCCGTCGCCTGGCGATTGCCGAGTGTGATCGTGCCGGTCTTGTCGAGCAGCAGTGTGTCGACATCGCCCGCCGCCTCGACGGCGCGGCCCGACATGGCCAATACATTGAACCGCACCAGGCGATCCATTCCGGCGATGCCGATCGCCGAAAGCAGCGCGCCGATCGTCGTCGGGATCAAGGTCACGAACAGGGCGACGAGCACGGTCACCGAGATGTAGCCGCCCGAATAGGAGGCGAAACTCGGGATCGTCGCCGTCGCCAGCACGAAGATCAGCGTCATGCCGACGAGCAGGATGTTGAGCGCGATCTCGTTTGGCGTCTTCTGGCGCTCGGCGCCTTCGACGAGCGAGATCATGCGATCAAGGAACGTATGGCCAGAGGCCGCGGTGATGCGCACGCGGATCCAGTCGGACAACACCTGAGTGCCGCCGGTCACCGCGGAACGGTCGCCGCCGGATTCTCGAATGACCGGGGCGGATTCGCCGGTGATCGCCGCCTCGTTGACCGAAGCGACGCCTTCGATTACCTCGCCGTCCGACGGAATGATGTCTCCGGCCTCGACGAGCACCGCGTCGCCGACCTTCAGGCTGGTGCCGGGCACCAGCTTGAATTTGGTGCGGTCGTCGCCGGTCAACAGCTTGGCCTGAGTCTCGGTGCGCGCCTTGCGCAGCGAATCGGCCTGCGCCTTGCCTCGGCCTTCGGCGACCGCTTCGGCGAAGTTGGCGAAAAGCACGGTGAACCACAGCCAGATGATGATCTGCAGGGAGAAGCCGAGATCGCCGCCGCCGGTGACGAGATCCTTGACGAACAGGACTGAAGTGAGCGCCGAGACGACAGCGACGACGAACATCACCGGGTTCCGCATCAAGGTGCGCGGGTTCAGCTTCCTGAAGGCGCCGCCGATGGCGGGCAACAGGATACGAGCATCCATGATAACAGCGGATTTGGACTGGCTCATTTGGTGGCTCCAGTGTCGATGTTGTTGGATGGCACCGACCGATCGGATGCCGAAAGCAGATGCGGAAGCCCGTAAGCCAGCAACCAGATCACGATCATGACTGCCGCGATGCCAAGGAAGGTGGACATGGTCGGGAAAGGAGGAGGGGTTGCCTCCCCCTTCCGATCGGCGCGATGCCGGATCTTGCGACGAATAGTTTCGAACCAGGACATGACATTGATCCAAGGTGGGGATCCAAGGTGGGGCGGTTTCAGAATGTCTGCCCGTGGATGCCAGCCAGGTGCTCGACGATCGGTCCGACCGCCAGCGCCGGGAAAAACGTGAGGCCGCCGACGATCAGGATGACGCCGACCAGCAGCCCGACGAATAGCGGCCCGTCGGTCGGGAAGGTGCCGGCTGAGGCAGGGGCCGTCTTCTTGGCGACCAGCGAACCGGCGATTGCCAGAGCCGGGATGATGACCAGGAAGCGGCCCATCAGCATGCCGATGCCGAGCGTGATGTTGTACCAAGGGGTGTTGCCGGTCAGGCCGCCAAAGGCCGAGCCGTTGTTGGCGGCAGCCGAGGTGTAGGCATAGAGGACCTCGGAGAAACCGTGCGGGCCGGCATTGGCGATGGAAGCGACGCCTGTCGGCAGCACCACCGCAATGGCGGTGAAGATCAGCATCGCCAGCGGCAGGCAGAGAATGGCCAGCATTGCCATCTTGATCTCCTTGGCCTCGATTTTCTTGCCGAGATATTCGGGCGTGCGTCCGACCATCAGCCCGGCAACGAAGACAGCGATCACGATGTACATCAGGATGCCGTAGAGACCGGCGCCGACGCCGCCGACAATGACCTCGCCGAGTTGCATGTTGATGATCGGGATCATGCCGCCAAGCGCGGTGAAGCTGTCATGCATGGCGTTAACGGCGCCGCAGGACGCGGCCGTGGTGATGACCGCAAACAGCGCCGATAAAGCGATGCCGAAACGTGTTTCCTTGCCTTCCATGTTGCCGCCGTCGATACCGAGCGCATGCACCAGCGGATTGCCTGCGGCTTCCGCCCAGTAGCAGACGGCGACGCCAGCGATGAACAGGACGCCCATCGCGGTCAAGATCGCCCAGCCCTGGCGCTGGTTGCCGACCATGCGGCCGAAGACGTTGGTCAGCGCCGCGCCGATGGCGAAGATCGTCACCATCTGGATCAGGTTCGAGATCGCATCGGGATTTTCGAAGGGATGCGCGGCATTGGCGTTGAAGAAGCCGCCGCCATTGGTGCCGAGCATCTTGATGGCGATCTGTGAGGCGACAGGCCCGACTGCGATCGTTTGCTGCGCGCCTTCCAGCGTCGTTGCGTTGACATAGGCGCCGAGCGTCTGCGGCATGCCGAGATAGACATAGATCAGCGTCAGCACGATGCAGAGCGGCAACAGCAGGTAAAGGGTGGACCGGGTCATATCGACCCAGAAATTGCCGATCGATTTGCCGGAAGCCTTGGCGAAGCCGCGGATCAGCGCGATCGCGATGGCGATACCGGTCGCCGCTGACAGGAAATTCTGCACGGTGAGGCCGGCCATCTGCACGAGATAGGACATCGTGCTTTCGCCGCCGTAGTTCTGCCAGTTGGTATTGGTCATGAAGCTGGCGGCGGTGTTGAAGGCGAGCCCGGGTTCGACGGCGGTCATGCCAGCCGGGTTATAGGGCAGGCTGCCCTGCAGCCGTTGCAGGAAGTAAAGCACCAGGAAGCCGGCCAGGTTGAAGAACAGCAGGGCCGCCGCATAGGAGGTCCAGTGCTGCTCCTCGCGCTCGCTGGTTCCCGAGATGCGATAAAGGCTCCGTTCGAGAGGCCCCAAAATCGGCGACAGGAATGTGCGTTCGCCGCTGAAAACGCGATACATGTAGCCGCCGAGCGGCTTCACGAGCAAAATGACGATCCCGCAATAAACGAGGATCTGTATCCATCCGTTGAGAGTCATTGAAATAGCTTTCCGTGCCTGGCCAGTTGAAGTCAGAAGCGTTCTGGCCGAACGAGGGCGTAGGTGAGATAGGCGAGCAGGAACAAAGTCACGCCGCCACCGAGGATGTAGTCGAGAAGCATGTTGCGATCCTCCCGCTTAAAGACTGTCGCAGGCTTTGATGTAGGCAAAAGAAAGGGCGAAGAACAAAACCCCTATCCCGAGAACGACGATGTCCATCGTGCATGTTCCTTATTTTCGTTTGTTTTCGCGTCTCCTGCAGGCGGCAGGCCGAAATCATGCGGAAACGTCCCGCCACAACGGCAGAATGACCGAGATGTGTATTTCCGGTAGAATATGGCTCGAAACACCATAAAGGTTCGAGACGTGGCGAGCGGGAAAGAAATAAAAATCCTATAGGGATTTTGCTGTCGCGATCTCAACAGAGGCACGGCGTTTGAAAACAAGATGGCCCGGACAGGCCGTGCGCCGGCGCGAGACGCTGCTGAAAATCAATGATCGCGCATGTAGATCACAGCATAGTCGTCCGTATATGCCCGCTTCCAGCCCAGCTCGTCGAAGAACGGAATGCGGCTGTCGTCCGCCGTCAGCAAGGCCCAGTCTATCGCATACTTATCGAGCTGGGCTTGGAGGACAGGCTTTCCGCCGCTGCGCCCCATTTGCTCATCTGCTTTCGCGAAGCCATTCAGAAAGAGCTGGTCTGTGCGGCCATCGATGAACGTCTTGATGCCATGGAAAATCAACGTGCCGCCGAAATCGTAGGAGTTCAGCAGATTGGCTGATAAATTGCGGGTCTGGGCGAATGCGAGCGCATTCTTGGCCGAGGTCTTCTGGCTCGGCGCGACCGGATAGGTGGCAATGAAGGCCGCCGATGCCAAAACCAGCAAGACGGCAATTCCACCCCAGACTTGGCGGAACCGCCGCACGAAAAATTGTTCAAGCCCGTCGCGCTTTTCCTCCGCCCATTTCCGGGCCGAAAGTGCTGGATATTGCTGCGCAACCTCCACGGCGAGGACGATCGGGACAAGCAGAAAGAACAGGTAAATGAAACGTATGTGGGTGAGATAGATATGCAAGGTGAAGACAAGGAACAACGCCTTGGCCCAGCCGATCTGCAGTCTCGAAACCAGCAGCCCGAAAAAGACAATCAGCAGGGCCATCTCCTGGAAACCATGCTCAGAAGCGTTGAACGGCCGCCACTCCATGATGTAGGGCACCGCTTCATTGCCATAGGCCACTGTGAATGTGGCGAGTATGGCCTTGACGCCATAGGGATTGAGCAGGCTGACCAGCGGACATAGCAGCCCGAAGGCGACCCATTTGGCAAGGAGCGCGGGGTTGGACAGGCGTATGCGCATGAGAAGATCGAGGCCGGCAAAAGCCGCGATGACGAAGCCGAAGGTGAACGTCGCGTGGAGGTTGGCCCATAGGCAAAGCAGCGGCAGCAGCCATAGAGGCGGGGCCTGCTCGTTGCGCGCGGCGCCGAAAAGATACGCGGTCCAGACGACGATGATGGGCAAGGTGAAGATGTGCGGCCGCGCGATGTAGACGGGGTCGATCAGGAGCGCCAAAACGATCGTTAGTCCCACCGCCAGTGTCGGCTTCAGCCAGACGCTGAGATGCCACGACATCAAGAAGACCGTCAGGACGACCATGGCGATCGTCAGCAGCGCCACACCGCTCCAGCCAGCTGCGTCATAGGCAAGCGCTAGAAGAACCTGCCCGAGCCATTCCTTGGCGATCCATGGATGGCCGGCAAAGGTGTAGGAATAGGTATCGATCGTCGGGAATGCGCGGCTTGCCAGGATATCCTGCCCGACCTTGATATGCCACCAACTGTCGGGGTCCTGGAGCAACGAAGCGGCGAGGGCAAGGAGCGCAGCCGCCATGACACCCGCGGCGACCAGGCAAAACACCAGCCTTGCGCGCCGGGCGTCGTCTATCAACGGCGGTGCTTCACGGGAAGCCTGTATCTGGAGCATAGAATATCCCTGAGCTGCTTGCTGCCGAGCATCTCTATTGATGGTCAGACGGCAGGCTTGATCGCATGCACGAAATACTGGGCTCCAAGGGGAACCGTGGCGAGGAAGCGCTCGAACGGCCGCAATCTTGCGAATAGGCGCGGGAAAAAAATCCGGTAGACGATATCGGCCCTGGAGAAGCCCGCCGCGGCCACTCGCGCACGCATGTCGCGGCCGTTGATCAGAACCGCGTTCTCGTCGAAAGCACAGCTTCGCACTGCGTGCGTCGTCAGCGGATTCAAGGGATTGTGCTCGAACAGAAAGAAGCTGCCGCCACTGGCCAGCACTCTCTCGATCTCCTTGATCAGGCCGACATGGAGGTTTTCAGGGATGTGATGGAACACGCAGGCGGCGAAGGCGAGATCGAAACTCGCGTCCTCATATGGGATCGTTTCGCCGTCGAAGTGCCTGAAATGAGCCTGGCCGGGAAAGCGCTTGGGGGCGATGTCGAGCGACTGCGAGGACGGGTCGAGCAAGGTGATTTCGCTGTCGGGAAAGGCGGCGCGCATGGGTCCCAGCGAGTTTCCGACGCCCGCGCCGAAGTCGAGTATCCGCCGCGGCTTCACGCCCGAGCGGGCGAGCCTTGCCGCGACGTCATCGATTTTGTACTGCGCAAAGAAATCCGGCGTCTCGCCGCTCAGCCGGATGCTTGCGGCATGCTGCTGCTGATATTCCTGCGCGAATTGGTCAAATTCTGCCTGAAGCACGCGCGGCTCCCTTCGTCAGCTGCCCGGCCATCTCCTGCAGGCGATGGACGGGCAGCTTCTCGGAGGCGGGATCGTGGGCGGCAATCTCGTTTACCAGGTAGAGGGGCCGTCGCTTGGTCTCCATATACATGCGCCCGAGATACTCGCCGAAAATCCCGAGGACCAGAAGCTGAACACTGCCGAGGATCAGGACGATCGCGGCCAGGCTGGTCCACCCCGGCAACACGCTGCCGACGAACCACGAGAACAGTGTGTAGCCGAGAGCGGCAAGCCCGAGAAAACCGAAGATCATGCCGAGATGCGAGGCAAACCGCAGGGGTACGGTGGAGAAACTCGTCATCGCATCAATCGCCAGCAACACCATCTTCCTCAGGGGATAGTGCGTGGCGCCGGCGAAGCGCTGGTGCCGTTCATAGGGAAAGGCCACCTGTTTCAAGCCGATCCAGCTCACCATGCCGCGAATGAAGCGGTAGCGCTCGGGCATCGCATTGAGATGATCGAGCGCACGGCGGCTCATCAGGCGAAAGTCCCCGGAATCGAGCGCCATGTCGACATCGACCATCTTGCGCAGCAGGCGGTAGAACACGGCCGCGGTCGTGCGCTTGAACCAGCCTTCGCCTTGCCGCTTCAGCCGCTGGCCATAGACGACGTCGAATCCCTCATCCATCTTTGCCATCATGGCTTCGAGCAATTCCGGCGGGTCCTGAAGGTCGGCGTCGAGAATGAGAATGCGCTGGCCGCGACAAAACTCCAGGCCGGCGCTGAGCGCAATCTGGTGGCCGTAGTTGCGGGCAAGATCCAATCCGACGACGTGGCTGTCCTGTCTGGCGAGATCGAAAATGGCCTCTCGGGTACCGTCGGTTGCTCCATCGACGACCAAGATGATCTCGTAAGAATGCCCCGCTTGTTCACGGCAAGCGGCTGTCACGCGCCGGTAAAGCTCGGCGATTCCGTCGATTTCGTTGTAGCACGGCACGACAACAGACAGCGCGATAGCGCGTCGCGTGGCGATTTTCTCTGTTTGCGCCAAAAGCCCAGCTCCCGTTACTAGAACGGGAATAGGCCGAATTTGTTAGAAAACCGATAAACCGCTCAGGCCGGCCCGCGACGTCAGACAAACGACGCGTGACGGACACATGCGACGGGGATACGGAGAGGGCGGACGCTCCGCCAAATCGGCCGTTCAGCCTTCGGCCTTGAAGTTCTTGGCTTCCTTCTCGACCTTGGCGCTGTCCTTGCCGTGCTTGCGCATCAGATCCTTCGCTTGGTTGGGAGAAACGTCGGTGGTCTCGGCCAGGCGCAGGGCCTCCTTGTCGTCCGGCTCGCGTTTCTTCCGGTCGGCCATTGCGGTCTTCTTGTCAGCCATCACAACGCCTTTATGCTCTCGGCGATTTCGTTCAGCACCTTGCGGTCGGTGCCGTGGCGCTTGATCAGCGTCCGTGCCTGGTCGGGAGTGATGCCGGCTTCCTCGGCGAGATGCCTCACCTCATAGTCTTCGTCGCCGGCTACTTGTGAGCGATCGCGGTTGTCGGTCTTGGTCTTGTCGTCGGCCATGGCAGTTCTCCTCGTTTCGACCTAGGGCATAACGACGGAGATTTCGTGAGGTTCCTTAGTGCCGGCCTTCGCGCACGAACACATCGGCTTCCTTGGCGGCGGCCGCGAATGCCCGCCGCGCACTGCCAACCGCCCGCCGCTGCTCCATCGCATCCATCATGGCTTTCAAGGCCGCGCGATATTTCGGCCCGCGCTTTTCGTCTGGCCACTTGTCGACCAGAAGCGAGGCTGCCTGGACCGTCCTCGTCACAGAGAGGGGGCGGCCGATCCGTTCGCTCTCGATCGTCACGGGAATGTCGAATTGTTCATCACGCATTGACGCCACTCCTTGACTCCGAAGACAGCAACGGCGCAGCGGGGTTATACGTTCCGATGACGAATGGCGTGATCCATCCCGATCACAATTCATGGTTACTGAGTGGCTTACGTCGCCGGTAGTTCAGACAGTGCGCAAGCTAGGGGCGGCATGCACTAGCGAGACCGATGGTCGAACACGACCCCCATGGTCCTACCAATTGCGGTCATGACGACAAGCTCGACCAGATGATCGTCGCTGTCCTCACAAGCTGGGTCTGCTCGGCGGATGGCATCTATTGCGGCTCTGGTCGATATGGTGTCGCCGGCGCGGAATTTTGAAAGCGCAGATGAAACAAGTTCCTGGACGGTCAAGTCAACGGCAGGCGCTCTCGAGACGATGTTCATTGGCCTCCTCCGCCCTGAACCCTCTCCCATGAGAATATTACGCCGAATGGCAGTTTTCGCCAGCGAAATAGTGGTCAGACCAGAGGCCAATCGGGCCGGGGATGCTCACCTTTTTGCAGGGGTCAGCGCGACGCTGCCGATTTCGATTTCTCTCGGCTCCTCGCAGCTGGCTTGATCCTTATACGCACCGCCCCACCCTCGGGATGATCGATCTCAAAGGCATTGGTTTTCCGCACGAGATCGCTCAGCTTGCGAAAGCCGAAGGTTCTGGGATCGAAGTCCGATGCCAGATTTGCGAGCTGATTGCCGACAATGCCGAGCGGCACCCAGCCGTCCTCGGTTTCCATCTGTGAAATGACCTTGGTGATGATCGGCGTCGCGGCGCTGGGCGGCTGCAAAGATTTCGTCGGCGCCGCATCCTGAGCGTTGGCTGGCGCAGTCGGAAGCAGGTTCTCGGTGTATACGAACCGGCGGCATGCCTGCCGAAAACTCTCCGGTGTCTTCTGCTCGCCAAACCCATAAACGTCGATCCCATGCTCCCGGATGCGAGCGGCAAGGCGGGTGAAATCGCTGTCGGAGGACACTAGGCAGAAGCCTTCGAACCGCCCGCTGTGGAGAAGGTCCATCGCGTCGATGACGAGCGTGATGTCGGATGCGTTCTTGCCGGTGGTGTAGGCGAATTGCTGCTGCGGGATGATCGCGTGCTTCGACAGCACATCGGCCCACGCCTTCGAACGGGTGCTAGAGAAGTCGCCATAGATGCGACGAACGCTTGCCTCGCCGATCTTTGCGATTTCCTCGAACAGCCCGTCGGCAATCTTGGCCGAGGCATTGTCTGCGTCGATCAGCACAGCAAGCCGTGGAGAACGCGGTTCGGTTGGCACGGTGGGCCCCCCTGTTTCTGGCTTCGCACCAAATGACATAATGCCATATGGTGCAGCGGTAACCTTTTTATCGAGATTCGACGAACGTCACCTACTTCTTCCGGTACAAGATCATACCTGCGTGGTGCAGCACGCCGTCAATAAATTCGCCATCGGCGGTAAAGCCGGTGTCGTCCCAGTAGTCGATGTGGTTGCCCCGGATCTCATAGCGCCCCTGGTATGCGCTCTCACGGTTTCCGCGCGCTTCGTCATAACGACCGTTTGGAAGCAAGTTGTGACGGATATGGCCATCGGCCGTGACCCACATCCCGACATAGGGGTGGCTTTCCGAAACCTGGGTAGCTGTGGTTTGCTCGATATTCATCTGGGTGAGACCTTTCTGTGCCGGTAGGACGGCCGCGCCGGCAAGAAGCATGGCAGCGGCAAGCATCGAAACCTGTTTCATGGGACAGCTCCTCAGGGTTGTTTGCCGGGAGCGGCGCGACGCTCGGCGAACAGCTCGGAGAGCGCTTGCGATGCTGCGATCGCGCGGGGAAATCCGGCCGGAACCGTCACCATGTAGATGACTTCCTTCAGCTCACCCTCGGACACGCCGATATTCAGCGCATAGCCGGCATGAACTTTCATGAAGGCGGCCTCACCCATGGCTGCGAATACCGCGACGGCGGCGAGTTGGCGTGTGCGGCTGTCGAGCCCCGGGCGGGACCAGACGTCGCCGAGCGCATAGCCCTGGGTTGCTGCGGCCAGAAACGGAAACTCCTGTCTCATGCGTTCCAGCGTCGGTTGCGGAGCGCCACTGTTCAGGCTCCTGACGACAGCGTCGCCGCGCAGCCGCTCTTCCATCGTCTGCGATTTGGCGGTTTGAGGAACCGCACCGAGCAGCAACGCGGCGCCAATCGCGATGCACGAGCTGTGAAAACGGGAATCCATTTTTGCCTCCCTATTTGTTGGCTGTCGGCCGGATGACGATCTCGTTCACATCGACATCGTCCGGCTGTTCGATGGCAAAGCGCACGGCGCGGCCGATCGCGTCGGGCTGCAGCGCAATGGCGCGATAGGTCTTCATCGCTTCCGCCGCCACCGGATCGGTGATCGTGTCGGCGAGCTCGCTCTCGACCACGCCGGGATGGATGCAGGTGACGCGGATGTTGTCGTGCTCCTGCCGCAGACCATCGGAGATGGCGCGGACCGCGTATTTGGTTGCGCAATAGACAGCGGCTGTCGGCGACACCGAAAGCGCGCCGATGGAGGCGATGTTGATGACATGGCCGGAGCCTCGGGCCGTCATCTCCGGCAGCACCGCGGCGATGCCGTAGAGCACGCCCTTGATGTTGACGTCGACCATTCGGTCCCACTCATCGATCTTCATCGAGGCCATCAGCGACAACGGCATGACGCCGGCATTGTTGACGATCACGTCGACGCGTCCCCAGGCCCGGCGCGCCGCATCGGCAAAGGCGGCGACATCGGCGCGGTCGGTCACGTCCAGACGGCGTGTCATTGCCTCTCCGCCCTTTGCCCTGATCTCTTCCGCGAGCGCGTCCAGCCGATCGGTGCGGCGCGCACCGAGCATGACCTTTGCTCCGGCAGCACCGAGCTCGCGGGCGATGGCGGCGCCAATGCCGCTCGAAGCCCCGGTGATGAGCACGACTTTGTTGAGGGACATGTTTCGTCTCCATCTGGTTGATCTTGCGAACCGCCATGCAGCGGTTGCCACGAAGATGGATCTGTTTCACTGTTGCGATAAGACGACCATTCCTTCCCAGGGCGGAAAGCACAGCTAACCAATGCAGCCGGATCTCAATGCGCTCGCGGTGTTCGCCCTCGTCGCCGAGGAGCGGAGCTTTCGCGCGGCTGCGGACCGCATGGGCGTCACCCGCTCAGCGGTGAGCCAGACGATGAAGCGGCTGGAAGAGACGCTCGGTATCGCGCTTGTCCAGCGCACGACGCGAAGCGTCAGCCTGACCGAGGCTGGCGAAAGCCTCTACGCCGAGATAGCGCCGGCCATTGCCGACATGCGCGCCGCAATCGAGACCACCGGGGACCTTCGCGGGCGTCCGCGCGGGCAGTTGCGGCTTGCCGTCTCGTCGATCGCCGAGCGCTTTCTTTCAGGGCCGTTCCTGGCGACCTTTGCCGAAGCCAATCCGGAGGTCCAGATCGACATCACGGTGACGGACGAGGAATTCGATATCGTGGCAGAAGGATACGATGCCGGCGTCAGGCTCGGCGAGGTGATCGAGCAGGATATGATCGCGGTGTCTGTCGCCGGTGACGAGCGGCAGCTGGCCGTCTGCGCGCCGGCCTATCGCGATCGGTTCGGGGCGCCTTCGCATCCGAGGGAGCTCGCGGGCCATCGCTGCATTGGCTGGCGCCGCGCACCGAAGGTCGCGCCCTATCGCTGGGAATTCGCCGAGAACGGCAAGGAGTTCAGCGTCGCCGTTGCGCCGGAGATCACGACCAACGACATGGCGTTGATGATTAAGCTCGCCATCGCCGGCGCCGGCATCACCTTCGGCATGGAAGAGAGCTTTCGCCCGTGGATCGATCGGGGCGAGCTGGTGCCGGTTCTCGAGGATTATTGCCCGCGCTTTGCCGGCTTCTACCTCTATTATCCGAGCCGTCGCAACGTAGCGCCAAAGCTGCGCGCCCTTGTCGATCACCTGCAGCGTTTTGGTTAGCGCGTTTCGGCGCGGCCGCTGATGAAGGCATGGCAGGACGCCGTGCTGACGCGTTTGTTCTACAAGACCTACGTGGCGGCGCCAACCAGCCCACCATCTCTTTGGGGCGGGAGTCCAGATCGTCAACCTCGCTGGACGCACCGGCATCTCGATGTTGCAATTACATTAGCGTAAGCGCATGTTTTCATCAGCCGGCGCAAGCCGGTTAGGCCCGGTAGCCGGCCGGTCACCCCCAATAGGCTGCCGGGCCGCCCGCCTGCCGCGTTTTCGCGATGTCACGGCTTTTCCGGTTTGCTCGGCAATCCGGTCCAGACGTGCTTCGCTACCCATCGGCCACGCAGATGCCGACATCGGCGGCGCGGCAATGCAAGTCGAGCCACGCGTTCAATTTACACACAGCGACAGCCGAGCAAACATGGCAAAAAGTGCACTGTCACCGTAATTCGCAAACCCTTGCGCCATAGGGGATAGAATCAATTCGCGACGAAATGACGGTCGTTTGCGACCTCGCGACGCAACAGGTCACGCGCAATGGGCGGGATCCCACCACAGGGCGCCGCACAGGGTCAGCGGCACCTCGGTCGGGGGAGCGGCTGCTAGTCCCCATGGACGGCGACGTAACTGGACCCGCAGGATTGATAGCAGGTCCCGCCACATCGCAATTACGTGGCGGCCACGTAACTTACACACTGCTGCTGGAACGCCACGAATGCCGAGCCTAGGCTGCTTTGACAGCGGGTGGCGCAATGGCAGCGAGTACCAGACTAAAGGGCAGAGAGAGCGCATTTTCAGCGGCAGCACGACGGTTCCCGCAGTCCGAATTCTTGATCCGTCGGTTGATGGACCGAAGCGAAGCTTTTTGTGACATGTGCGAAGAACTTGCTGAAGCGGAAGACGCATTGTCGAAGGTCTACACCGTTGCGGTGGAATTGCGTGAGACGAGGGGGGCCGAGTGGCAAGAATTGATAAGCAGGTTGACCGAGGAAGTCGGAACCGCACTGCAGGACAAGGAGGGGCTCGTGAAGCCGCGCCCGAACGGCTGATTAGTCGGCGCCTGCGAGCGTCATCCATTTTGTCCCAGCCTTGCTATCGCAGCGTCAGCACAGGACGACGCGCGGGAGCTCGCCAAGACCCAAAAAAATGAGAACACCGGCGCCGCCTGCCGGCGCGAACTGACGAAAAGAATTGTGAAATACACGAACTCGAAAACTGATCGAATGATAAAGGAGTACGGCAAATGTTGACAAAGCGAGATTTACTTCGCTCGGTCGCGGCGATTGCCGCTGGCGCCGCGATTGCGAACCCAAGCCTGCTGATGGCGCAGAGCTACCCCGGCATCATCGAGGCAAAGGACATCGCCGAGGAAGGCTTCATCTACGGCCTGCCGCTCGTGATGAACTATGCCGTGATGAATGAATTCGCCGTCGACCCGAAGTCCAGCCAATTCAAGGCGCCGTTCAACGAAATCAACAACATGCATCAAGTCGCCTCCCCGGCGGACACGGCAATCATCACCCCCAACAGCGACACTCCTTACTCGATCCTATGGCTGGATTTGCGCGCCGAGCCGATGGTGATCTCGGTGCCGGCGGTGGAGAAGGAGCGCTACTACTCGGTTCAGTTGATCGACGGCAACACCTACAATTTTGGCTATATCGGCTCGCGCGCCACGGGAAACGACCCGGGTTCCTATCTCGTTGTCGGACCCGACTGGAAAGGCGAGAAGCCCGTCGGCATCAGCCAAGTCTTTTCCTCGACCACCCCGTTCGTATTTGCCAACTTTCGGACCCAGCTCATCAACGCCGAAGATATGCCGAACGTGGAAAAGGTGCAGGCCGGCTACAAGGCGCAGCCGCTTTCCGCGTTTCTAAAAAAACCCGCCCCGCCCGCCGCACCGACGATCGAGTTCCTTCCTGCCACCACTGCCGGGATCAAGGAGAACTTCTTCCAATATCTCGATGCGGCCCTGCAATTCGTCCCCGAGACGCCACGGGACAAGGATATTCGCGCGAAACTAGCGAAGATTGGCATCGGTCCCGGCAAAACCTTCGAGTTGAAGGACCTATCGCTCGAACACAAAGCCGAAATGCTGATCGGCATGAAGCAAGGTGACGATAAAATCAACAAATGGCTGGCCAGCGGAAACAAGCCCATCAACGGCTGGAACGTCAGCTCGCTTCTTGGCGACGAGGCCTTCTACAACGGCGATTGGTTGCTGCGGGCCGGAGCTGCAAAGGCAGGCCTCTATGGCAACGATGCAGCAGAGGCCATGTACCCCTTCACCAGAACGGATGCCACCGGGGAACCGCTCGACGGCAGCAAGCACAACTACACTCTCACCTTTCCCGCCGGGCAACTCCCGCCAGTGAATTCCTTCTGGTCGGTAACGATGTATGACGGCAAGAGCCAGTTCCTGATCAAGAACCCGATCAACCGCTATCTCATCAACTCGCCGATGTTGTCCGGCATGAAGAAGAACGAGGATGGCTCGCTCACCCTCTATATCCAGAAAGACAGCCCCGGCACGGATAAGGAAGCTAACTGGCTGCCTGCTCCCGATGGCACGATCTATCTCGTGATGCGCCTGTACTGGCCGAAGACGGAAGCGCCTTCAATTCTGCCGGCCGGCGAAGGCAGCTGGCAGCCGCCCGGTATCAATGTGGCGCAATAATTATCCCGACCGTGAATTATCCCGACCATGCTGAGATGTCGATGAGGAGAGAGTTATGATACGCACGACGAGAATGCTTTGCGCCACCGCCGCGGTGGTCCTGATAGGCTTGGGCACCGCTTCCGCCGAAGCGCCGAAGATGAAAATGACGACGCCGATACCGGATTCGATCGTCACGCCGGAGAGTGTGGACACCAGGCTTGGCAAGTTGAACTTTTTCGATGGCTTCCCGGATGACGCCACCTCGGAGAAGATCTACGACAATCTCGATTTCATGCGCGGCGTCGACGCTTTTCTCAACGCCATGCCCGGCGCGTCGGTTGAAGCCCTGCGGGTTGGATTGGCTAGCCAGGGCGCCGACAACAATCAGACCATTCTGATCTTCGAAAACCTGATGGATTCGCATTCGTTGTTCCTCACCGGCAACACCGAAAGCATCTACAATCTGATGTGGCTGGATACCAAGGCCGGTCCGCTGGTCATCGAGACGCCGCCCAATATCCTGGGCATGATCGACAATCACTGGTTCCAATATGTCGGCGATGTCGGCAATGCCGGCCCGGACAAGGGCAAGGGTGGAAAATACCTGCTTTTGCCGCCGGGTTATCAGGGCGAGATACCCGAAGGCTATTTCGTGTTTCGAACCTCGACTTACGGAAACCTGTTCTTCTGGCGCGGCTTCCTCGAAAACGGCAGCACTGCAACCGCGGTCGAAAACACCAAGAAATTCGCCAAGGTTTATCCCCTTTCGGAAGCCGGCAATCCGCCGCCGATGAAGATCATCAACACCTCGGGCAAGGAGTACAACACGATCCATGCCAATGATTTTCACTTCTTCGAGGAAGTTAACGACATCGTCCAGTACGAGCCGAACGAGGCCTATCACCCGGAAGTGCTCGGACAGCTCGCCGCCATCGGCATCGAAAAGGGCAAACCCTTCGCACCCGACGAGCGGATGAAGAAGATCCTCACCGAAGCCGTCGCCGTCGGCAATGCGACGGCGCGCACCATCACATTCAAGACCCGCATGAAGGACGCCTATTATTATCCGGACAGTGCCTGGTTCACCGGCTTTGTCGGCGGCAACTACGAGTTTCTTCTGCAGCCGGGCGTTCGCTATCTGGATGCCCGTGTCCTGTTCCACTACTATGCCACGGGTATCACGCCGGCCATGGCGATAAAGCGCGTCGGCATCGGTTCGCAATACGCCGGCGCCACCACCGACAAGGACGGCAAACCGTTCGATGGCGGCAAGACCTATAAGATCCACCTGCCGCCAAACATTCCGGCAAAAGAATTCTGGTCGTTCGTTGCGTATGACAATCAAACGCGTTCGATGCTGCAGACGGACCAGCAATTCCCCAGCATCGGCAGCGACAAGAAAGACATTGTGATCAACGCGGACTCCTCGGTCGATGTCTGGTTCGGTCCGACAGCGCCGGAAGGCCATGAGGCCAACTGGGTCCAGACAGTTCCCGGCAAGGGCTGGAACGTCCTTCTTCGCCTCTATGGCCCGCTGGAGTCCTGGTTCGACAAGACCTGGAAGCCGGGCGAGTTCGAACTGGTGCAGCAATAGAGCTGGTTAAAGGCATTCCGCGACAGCCTGTCGAATCCGGTGGCCTCAAACGTTACGGCTGTCGATCATTGTAGCTGGCCGTGTTTGACGGCGGGATAAGCTATTGAACGGATCGGATGGATTTTGCTTTCGGGTCATGGCTTTTCGCAAACCTTCTCTCAGAGAACGGCTGCAATGGGATCAAACCCGGGCATCCTGCCGTCGTTGCGGGCGTTTTAGCGAACGTAGTCAGATACCAAGACATCGACCCTTAGGTGGCGTTCGTATGAGATGCCAACGGCCATTTTAGCGTCGCGGACTGAACGGTTTGCATTGCGCTGGGCCAGTACTAGCCCGTAGGTTACAGTTAGTTACGTTCCCTGACGTGAGCCGATCGGCCAAGGTCACTCACAGCCGTCATATCCCATCGCCCCGCAAGAGGACAGCAGCCTCTGGAGCAAATGGTGCCCGTAGCCAAAGAACAATTCAGCCTGCACACAAGGGGAATAGCAATGCGAAAATACATGACACGCATCGCGGCAACGTCAGTAGCACTTTCGACTGCGATGGCAGCCTACGCACAAGATCAAAGCCCCCTTCCAAAGGCCAGCGATGTGCTTGTCCGCTACGGGGACGACGTCGAGGGCTGGACCGTCTATGCCAATCAAACCCGCGGTGATTGCTTGATCGTGCACTCAGATGGCCCAAGTTCGGTGCAAATGGGTGTTACCGCAAATCGGGAGGTCGGCTATCTTGGCGTGTTCACCAAAGAGGATATCGGCCTTCAGAACGGGACCAAGTCGGACATCTTCGTCTCCATTGACGGCCATCTCTATCGTGGTGTGGCCACTAGCACGAGCGGCGAACTCAAGGGCGGATACTCTGGCGGCTACATCTTGACAGACGACCCGAAGTTCAAGCGCGACGTAGCGAAGAAATATAAAATGACCGTGTTTCCGGAAACCAAGGGAGCCTTTGTCGTCGATCTGAAGGGGACCTACAAGGCAATGGCAATGGGCCACAAGTGCCTCACGCAGTGACTCCGGCGGTCAAGGTCTATAACGAAGTTTTTGAAAAATAACGACTTTCATGGAAGTCAGTTGGCGGAGAGAGCGTCCTCCATACTTATGTCCTCCATCGTCTTCTGATGTCCACCAACCTATTGTAAATAGGTGATTTTCTTTGACCAACTGTCGTCCATTGACGTGACGCCAGAATACTCCATAAGTACTACGCCTTCTGGATCCACCGCAGGACATTGTCCTCTATATCCACTAACCTTTCCACGCATTATAGTGCTCTAAACGCACGCGATCATGGTGTGCGGGTTGGGAGGACTATTTCATGGCAAAGCCAGTGTTAGTACCAGTCGGCCCGGATTTCTCGCTGTCGGCGGCAAGTGTCGACCTGAACCTGAAAGCACACAGAGTCCAACTCGAAGAGAACGTCCCGCCGAGCGCGACAGTCACCGACGAGGGCGCTTATTTCGCCGGCGGGACCGCGGTGACAACAGATTTCACGTACACCGGTATCTGGTTCGGTTCGAACTTCTCAGACCGAATGATCGGTGACGACTTCGGCAACCTTTTTTTCAGTGGCCTCGGCAACGATTTCCTGCACGGCGGGGCCGGGGATGACTCCCTCAGCGGCGGTCTCGGCGACGACACCATCAACGGCGGTGACGGCAACGACACTATCAGTGGCAGTGACGGTAATGACATCTTGAACGGTGGGGCTGGCGATGACTCCATCAGCAGCAGCGATGACAGCGGAGGTCACTCCTCTCCCGGTGACGACACCGTCAACGGCGGGGCCGGGAACGACACTATCAGGGACGGTCGTGGGAACGGCATCCTCAACGGTGGGGCCGGGAACGACATCATCGGCGGCGGCGAGGGTAACGACACCATCTACGGCGGTGCCGGCAACGACACCATTCGCGGCGACGGCGGCAGACCCCTCAATAGTAACGGCACCGACATCATTCACGGCGGTGCCGGTGACGACATCATCTACGGTGATGAATTCCTTCCATCCGGCCGGGATAACATCCTATTCGGCGACAAAGGCAACGACACCATATTCGGTTACCTCGGGAACGACACCATCGACGGCGGTGCCGGCAACGATATCATCGACGGGGGTGATCCCGTCTTCGGAGATTCCGGGAGTGATACCTTGACAGGAGGAGGCGGCAACGACACCTTCATCTTCCACGACTGGGTAAAGGACACGATAACAGATTTCAAGCACGGCCAAGACAAGTTCGACCTAAGGGACACCCACGCCACCTCGTTTCTGCAAGGTGTCGATTTCAACTCAGCACAGTCGGCTCTCGATTACCTCGACGCCAACGAAATATCCGCCGAGGGCATGGTAGTAAAGGTCATCGACGGTTCTGCCGGAACCCTCATCGGTTTCAGCGACGACGCCGGCACAATCGACCTCGACGTGTCAGTGGGTGCGAAGGCAGCAGCTCTCATAACCGATTCAGACTTCATCTTCTAACCCAGAGTGAGGGGCGGCGCACAGGTCGCCCCTCACACCTGAGATACACGGAAATGCGGACAGAGCTAGGGAGTGCGCGGCTTAGGGGACGCCCAAACCGGTATCAGAGCCAACCTGACCGCTCCACACACCTCGGCTTCCCCGGGCGGCGGTAACACAGACGGCTTCCAAGTCTCCGACGGGCTCGGCGCCACGACCGCCTGAGCATACGCTCCGCTGAAAGCTTCACGGCTCCCGGAACTGAAGCAAGACCATGCCCAGCTATTCGAAGCGGCGAGCGCGGGCGATTGCTGCAGCGCGTCGGCATCCTTATTTTTTAGCAAAATTTTTGATCACCCTTTGCAGAGGTTAGTCTGCATCTTTGCTAGAAGCCGACCGGTCTACCGCGGGGGTGGTGGGTAGGTTCCACAGGCTTCGCAGGCAATCGAAGGGCAGGTACCTGCTCGGAGGGGCATAGTGGGGAAGGAAATGGGGAAAGATTACAACCAAGCCGTAAAGCCAAACGTTTTCAGCTGGATAGGACGATAGTTGGCGGAGAGAGCGTCTTTCGACTTGACGCTTACGTCCTTGAAAATATTGAGCTTTTCGCGGCATTTGTTACACAGTCTGTTACACGGCTACAGCGTTAATTTAAGCTCTCGGCATCTGAGCTCGCGCGCCCGAGCATCGACCTAATCAAGCGGCTCGAGGAAGGCAAGGTCAATATCCCCAGCACCGCCACCGCGCCATCAAGAATTACTTCTCGCGGGGTAACCTGAGGGCGTAGGGAACTGGCGCTCCGCCGCACCGCTCAGCCTGGTACAGCAAGCCGGCAAGGTTCTCACCCACCAATTTCTATTGAGCGAGGTCTGGGGCGATTCCACCGACGTCAATGTCTCAGAGTTCCGCCAGCTCAGGCAAAAGGCTGAAAAGGTGCCCGTCGGCCGCGCTATAACACGACCGAGCGATACCGGCTGCGCGGAGCTCGAGTAGGTTTGCGGCGAAGGGCAGCCAAACTATTCCACTATGCGGGCAGTCTCAAAAATCCGATACTGGCTCGGGGCA
This sequence comes from Mesorhizobium sp. M6A.T.Ce.TU.016.01.1.1, assembly GCF_003997065.1. Lineage (NCBI taxonomy): Bacteria > Pseudomonadati > Pseudomonadota > Alphaproteobacteria > Hyphomicrobiales > Phyllobacteriaceae > Mesorhizobium > Mesorhizobium sp. M6A.T.Ce.TU.016.01.1.1. Next base: position 30,366 of record NZ_RZTJ01000018.1, read on the forward strand.
GCGTTGCTCCCGGAGCTTCAGCATAGTCTCGCAAAAATTCCCAAGCCGCTTCGGCGCTGACGAGTCTGCGAAGCCGACGAGCGATAGGCAATACCGAGACGCAGACATTACGTGACGGCACTTGATATTGCAGTGCAGCAAGCGTAGAGCACCGCCCGCTTATCGGAGTGTCGTCCATGGCCCTTACCAATGCTGGTAAAGAGGCAGAACCTGTCGAACAATCGAGCCATTCTGAGGTCGAGCAGCACAGCACCAAGGTGCTGATGCTGGGCGCGTTGGGCGTGGTTTACGGCGATATCGGCACCAGCCCGATCTATGCATTCCGAGAGGCGTTGCACGCATCGGCCGATGGCAACGTCGCCAACCGTGGCGAAATCCTCGGCGTACTCTCGCTGATCATCTGGTCGCTGACGATCACCGTCACCATCAAATACATCATGTTCGTGCTCCGTGCCGACAATCGCGGCGAGGGCGGGGTGCTGTCGCTGATGGCGCTGGCGCGCAACAGTTTCCCGACGCGCTCGGCGGTGATCCTCGGCATCGGCATTGTCGGCGCGGCGCTTTTTTTCGGCGACGCAGTCATTACGCCGGCGATCTCGGTGCTGTCGGCGGTCGAAGGTATGAATGTCGTCACGCCGACATTCCAGCCCTATGTGGTGCCGCTGACACTGGCCATTCTGGCGGTCGTGTTTGCGGTACAGCGGTTTGGCACCGGCGGCGTAGGATTGGTGTTCGGGCCCGTTACCGCGCTGTGGTTCCTGGCCATCGGCCTTTCCGGCCTCAACCACATCATGGACGACCCGGAAATCCTGCTGGCAATCAGCCCGCATTATATCGTGTCATTCCTGATCAACTCGCCCGAAGTCGCCTTCGTCACGGTTGGTGCGGTTTTTCTCGCCGTCACCGGCGCTGAGGCGCTCTATGCCGACCTCGGCCATTTCGGGCGCAAGCCGATCGTGCTTGCCTGGCTGGCCATCGTGTTTCCTTGCCTGTTGCTCAACTATGTCGGGCAAGGCGCCTTCGTGCTGGCGAATGGCGGTGTCGTCGGTCATCCCTTCTTCGAGATGAACGAAGGCTGGATGCTTATCCCGATGGTGGTGCTGGCGACGGCGGCGACCGTGATCGCCAGCCAGGCGGTAATCTCCGGCGCTTTCTCGCTGACCAGGCAAGCAGTGCAGCTCAACATGCTGCCGCGCCTGGAAATCCTGCATACGTCGGAAAGACAATCCGGCCAGATCTATATGCCGCGCGTCAACATGCTACTGGCGCTCGTGGTGATGCTGCTGGTGGTCGGCTTTGGCGAATCCAGCAAGCTTGCCTCGGCCTACGGCATTTCGGTGACAGGCAACATGCTGGTGACGAACATACTGCTTTATGTCGTCATGACGCGCATCTGGAAATGGCCGCTCGGCGTCGCGATCGCCTTGATGGCGGTGTTCGCCTTCGTCGATACCGGCTTCTTTGCCGCCAACATCGTCAAGGTATTCGAAGGCGGCTGGGCCTCGCTTGCCATTGCCGCAGTGATCGTGATGACCATGTGGACTTGGATAAGAGGCACCAGGTATCTATTCGACAAGACGCGCAGGAACGAGATTCCGCTCGATTCCCTTGCAGGCAATCTGTTGAAGAGGAAACCGCAGCTGATGTCCGGTACGGCCGTGTTCCTGACCAGCGATCCCGCCAGCGCGCCGACCGCGTTGATGCACAGCCTGAAGCACTACAAGGTGCTGCACGAACAGAATGTCATCCTCTCGGTGGTGACGGCGCAACAACCCGTCGTGCCCGACAGTGACCGGGTCAAGATGGAAACGATCAACGAGCTGTTCATGCGGGTGACGCTGACCTTCGGCTATATGGAGCAGCCCAATATCCCGCGCGCGCTGGCGATCTGCCGCAAGCAGGGCTGGAAGTTCGACATCATGACGACCTCTTCTTCCTGTCGCGGCGCTCGCTCAAGGCCTCGCCCAATTCCGGCATGCCGGTCTGGCAGGACAAGCTGTTCATCGGGCTGGCGCGCACGGCGGCCGACGCAACGGAATATTTCCAGATCCCGACCGGACGCGTCGTCGAGATCGGGACACAGGTGGCGATTTAGTGCATGCCGCAGTTCAGCAGCTGAGAAGCCACTTGAGCGTGTCCATAGAAAGCGCCTCACTGAATACCAAACATCCCCATCCTCTGTTTGGTACGTTTCCAACTCTTGATTTCTTTAGGAATTGACCCAAGGATCGCTGCTTGGGTTCTGTCTCGGGAGGCGCGACTTCGGTGAGCAGAACTCTAGCAGCCCTTTCCCAGACTCTCCGCATGAATCGGAGTAGTCTGCTTCCATCGGCGATTTACATCATGGGCATCGCCGTTGAGCGACGGCCACGCTTCCGCCCTAATGGGAGGAACAGCTATGGTCAGTAACACCAGCTCAATGAGTGGCATTGACTATCCCAGCGACCTGGCTTTGTTGAAGCAGGTCTTTGATCGTGTCTGCGCCGAGGCAGGTATCTCCGTTAGTAGCATGCAGGCGGAGCGCCTGAGCGTGAGCGTAATGGCACTGTTCTCGGACGGCGAGTTCGATGAGACCGTTCTTCATGAACGCCTTAAGCTTGATGCCCGCTCCCTGCCCAGAACGGGCAGCGTATGACCTCCGATCATCAGGAAGTCCTCACGAGCCTTGTAGCTCGTTATGAAACCGTAGTGTCGATACAGGACCGGATCGTTGAGCACGACCGGCGTTTCGGCCTAGTATCCGAATTGGAAAGGCCTACTGGAGCGGCTGCTCGTCTCGTTACGGAAGGCCCGCGTCGCCCTGGAGCGCGAGATTGGGCCTACTTTTTAGTCCCGCTATAACTTTGGAGGTCCGCCACCGAGAGGAATTGGCGACGGACCTCGACAGTGGCTGCACCGAGACGGATCGACCGCTGCAAGTCTTTAACCGACGTGGACCTGCATTTGTTCCCCTAATGCAACCATTCCCTGATCTGCGGGTTACGCAAAAGGCGGGGAACCTCGGCCGACATGATAAAGCGCGACATAGCTGGGCATAAGTCCCTTGCAGACGCCGTTCGGGAGTTGATCGGAACCGAAGACAATCGTCGTCATGTACAGAAGCTGTTTGGGCCAGTCGACACAGAGCTAAGCCAACCCTAGCTTAATTACTCGAGGCGATTGGTAAGGCCAGAGGCGACGAAGCTCTATAGCCGCCCTACATTCCCCTAATGGTTACCTATTGGTTCTCCCCGCCGGTGTACGTCAAGACCGACCGGGCCTACGGAGTAAACCACCTAGAGGGTGCAGCCGAGGAACTCATGAAGTGGTCCAAGCGTGGACCTAAGTGGAGGAGGCGGTCCAGGCCTGCGTTGACGCGTTTGAGAACCGGGCGACCCCGATGGATATCCGTCAGGCCTTCGAGGCTGCTGCCAAGGAGGAGGGGGTGCTACGGTCCCGTGAGTAGCGCTCCGGGTTTGTTTCCGACTGCCGGCCCAATCACTGGAAGGGAGTCAGGAGCATGTCAGACCGGCATCTAAGGACATCAAAAAACGCGTAGCTTCGCAGGGCCGTTCAGCCGTGCGTCAAGGCTGTGTGAAGCATTTCAAGGGCGAGAAGACCTAGGCCCGCTTCACTAGGAACAATCTCACAGTTCGGCAGTTCTCTTTTGTCACAAAGGAGATTTCAAATGTCAGAGTCGCGAGAATGGCTGGTGCAATGGCTTCGGGACGCTCATGCCATGGAAGAGCAGGCCGAAACAATGTTGAACGGGCAGCTAAGCCGTATTGAGAACTATCCGGAACTCAGCGATCGAATGCGTCTGCACCTTGATGAAACGAGGGAACAGGCTGCTCGGCTGAAAGCCTGTCTCGACGGGATGGATGAGGGTTCATCCACTATGAAGGATGCTGGCGGAAAGTTGACTGCCCTGGCGCAATCCTTGAGTGGCGTCTTCGCAGGCGACGAGGTGATGAAGGGCTCCCTTGCGAGCTACACGTTCGAACACATGGAAATCGCCGTACCGGCTAAGAGCGTTCGCCCCCAGCTGGAGCGGATCATACGCCCGTTCATGCATCATTGCTAATTTAATAAAATGATCATGTTACGTTCCCAGTCGCCAGTGAAGCGCGTCCAGCAGCACGCAGCCCAGAGTGTCAAGAAGCGACCCGCGACCCAGTGGGTGCAGCCGGGGGAGGTCAAGCTGCGCGTCAAGCACCTCCGTGGCGAGCACAATATATACGCAGCGCTTCGCTATTGGGCTTCGGTGATGAGGAGACATAATACCCGTGCGCCGATGGATCCGTCTGTTGATCGCACAGCGTAGAGACCTCGCTAAGAAAGGCGAAGACACCGAGAGAAAGGCGCCGCCATCGCACGTGAGCGGCTCAGCTATCGAGTGGTTGACGCCTGAACGCGGAGGGCTAGCTAGATCCCAATTTTGCTTTTGCCCGGCCCTCTGCGGCAACGGACTCTGTTCCCCAATGTGCCGCTACATGCGGATCGCTATGTTCGAAGTACCGGCCTTCTAGGTTCTGATAAAAGGAGTGACCCCATTTGTTGCGTGCGAGATCTTTTCCCATCGCGGCAAGGGCTGCTTTTCTGGTCACACTGGCCGGTGTCCTCGTGCTCGCGCTCTCACCGGTGTGGCTTCTGCAGAATTTTGGTTTCGGCTTCACCTCTCATGATGACAAGCTCAATCACGCCGCAGCATTCGTCGTGTTGACGGCCATCGGCTCGGTTGGCCAGAGCGCAGGGCAAGACTGATAATTTTTCTCGCCCTTACCGGCGCCGGGATCGAGATCCTGCAGGGCACGCAAATAATAAGTCGCGACATGGGCATATTCGACTGGTTTGCCGATTGTGTCGGCATCGCCTGGCCAACCGACGATCTTGCGTGCTTCTCCCTCAGCCACGTCGAGCCGCGCAAAATATCCAGATGGGATATGGTTGGTGGGTCCCCATTCGGGGCCCGGGTGACCGAGGTCTGGGTCTGGAGGAATGAACCCCTGTTCTCTCCATTGAAAAAGACCATTATCGTTTTCATAGAAGACTACGCGTCGCTTGCCGTCTGCGGATAAGAGGACCTTGGGTGTTTGTTTCATTCTTGCCCCACAGATTCCTTTGAAAAATAATCAATCAGAAATCGAACAATCAATCACGGCGCGTGGTGGCAATAGTGCCCATTCAACCCCGCAAGTCTGGCGTGGCTCCCTCCGCCATACAATCGATTTTATCCGACGTGTCACATCCGCGTGATCTAGCGGTGCCCAATGAAACCGGCTAAGGGGGATCGCGGGTTTGGGGGAAAATTCTCGTGAATAGCCAAAAAGACGCAGAGCGTATCCGTGCCGAAATGTCGATCGCACAGGCGATTTATGACGCCATTTGCGAGATGAACGGATCTTCGTACAGGCAAGACAAAGAACCTTTGCGGTGGGACACTTCGTCGGGCACACCGTTGAGCCTGATGAGTATTGACGGCTTTTTCGAACTGCGGGAACTCGCCCGGCGCATAGCGTCGAAAATCGACACGCCTGCGCTGATCAGTCTGAAAAGCCACACCGCGCAACTGCCAAAAAAGATTGACTTCCACTAGGATAGATTTGCCATCGTGGGCCAGATGAACGTAGCCTCGTCGGCCAGGATCATTATCCCGCGTCTTCGTGCGCTTTTTCGAGCCCCGCCTGAACGATTCACAGCGTCCTCCAAACATCGACGCTGGTATAGAGTTCGGATTCGCCGGAGCTAACGGCGACGCCAAAGCCGGCCGTGTTGCTTGTTGTCGTGCAGAAATGCTCAATGGGGTACGCCTTCCCAGCGACAGCGGTTCCCCATCCAACCGAGTCAGTTTGGGCGTGAGGGCTGGTGTCCGCCACGGAACGCGAGCCCGGATGAGACGACCACTCGGGTTTTGACGTGTGCTTCCCGCCGCAACAGAAACTCGGGTGGTCGCTGATGTCTTCGCCCGATCTCGAAGGAAGCCAACGGCTGGTAGGCGTCGGAGAATCATGGCACGGTGGAGCAATAGGCGTTAGGAGCCCCTAGATGTTCGGCCCTCTAGGTGCTCTGGTTCTGGCCGATAAACTAGGCCCAGAATGGTTTGGCGGACCGGCGTCTTTCGATTTCACGCCTATCGCCATGAAAACATTCGACTTTTCGCGCTCTTTGTTACACCGTTTGTTACGCGGCTGCAAGACGATTCACAATCGCGCGAAGCTCTCAGTATTGAGTTGTTGTAGACACTCCCGCGTGTGTAATTTGGAAGCCTGGTCAGAGGGTGACCCTATGACCAGGTCGCTGTCGCCGGCGGCTGGAAACATCTGACCAGGGCGGCGTATGCCGACGCCATCCGCAGTGCAATCGGGGGTAACGAGCGCGCTGCCGACCTCACGCAGTCAGAGGTGCTCGTGCTGATGTGTGGCGTACTTCCAGCCGATCACCCACGCCGAGTTGTCGTCTTTCTTCGGCAAGGAGATCAGTCGCGATTTTATTGGTCATCTGCGGGGTGCCGGTCTGATCGCGTCCGGTCCGCGCAGTCCGTCGCCCGGCGCTCCTTACACCTACGTCACCACGAAAGCGTTCTTGCTGGAGTTTGGGCTCGACACGCTGCGCAGATTTCGAGGCGCTCGAGGATGCCGGCCTGCTCTCTAAGGAGAAGCTGTTAGCCGGACAGATGCCGACAACTTTTGCCAACAACGCGGAAAACGACCCCGATGGCGACTCGCTGGACGGCGGTTAGGCAACGTTCCAAAGGAGGCGTCAGCGGTGCGGCCGGTGCGCCGCTTGATGGAGCCACGGTGCGACCTGTCGACCGTGGCGGTCGGCGCGGCTCTGGACGATCTCTTTCGACAGGGCGTTGTTAATCCGAATTCGCCCAGCATTCTCGCGATCGAGGATCTTGCGGCGGCGGATGGGGTCAAACTCCCACAGTAGCGCCCCCTGACATTCCAGGATGCCGGCGCGCTCGATCAACACTTTCGGTGCGCGTGCATCCAGCGCGCAAAGGCAATGGCCCCCGGCGTTTGCTGCCAGAGGCCGCCGTAATGCTCCAGATATTCGCGGGCGATTTCTGGTGCGGCGAGGTTCGAGCCGTGCCAGATCGCGAGCGGCATCGGGTCGGGATTGCCACATAGGATTTCGGCGATATAGCCGTTCGCAACAAAGCCGTGACGCAGGCTGGTCGCGGCGGAGACGGGTTGTCCGGCACGGAGCTGCAGCAAGGCGCGCTCATAATGATAGGGTGGATAGTGGGCAGCCTCATCCGCAAAGATGCGGTCGGCTTTCTCTAGCTCACCAGCGCGCAGATATTCCGAGCCGATCAGGTGGCGAATGCCCTGATTGTCGTTGGGATTCCATGCGAGGATCTTTTCCATGAGCGCTAGCGCCTTACGACGTTGACCAAGCCGAAGTTGGCACAACATTGAGCCCTGGGCGGCACGGAGAAAGGGACGGTTCTCCAGAATCCCCCATTCGATTGGCCCCGTGAAACCCGAAGGAATGGCGCTTTCGCCTACTTCGAGGCCGCGCAAGCGCGCCTGAAGCGCGAGCTTCGGCTTGCCCTCTTCCATCAAGGCGCTTCCGAGATGGGCGTAGCCGTCAATGAAGTGCGGCTAATGCTCGACCAGGCGTTTTGAGTGTCTTGAGATATTTCGCCGGCGTGATCCGTCCAGCCTCGCGCTGCTCGAGAGCTTCATCCAGTTTTTCGACGACCTCTTCGTGGTTCTCGCCGTGCCGGAAGACGCCACCGTCTTCGAAGATTTCCAGTGCGAGCGGGCCGTCCATGGTGTCGAGGCTCCTCCTTGCTAGCGATTGCGTTGAGATTGATCGACCGCTCTTGGATCGCACGAATCGCAACACCATATGCAACGATTAACCGGGGAGGGCGTATTTTGGCAGACTATCTTGTTACTTATGACTTCAAGGACGGAGCTAGCAAGCAATGGGAAGAGTTCGTCGATTGTGCTGAGGCGGAAGGGCTGCTTTACGTGTTTCATGCCACGTCAAAGCTCTTCCGTTTGACAAACACGACCCTATGGGGCGTGTTTTCCGACACCGATGCTGCCACAGCCGCCTTCGACAAAGCTCTGTCCGCTGCCGAAAAGGCTGTCGGTCGCAAGATCGTCCTCGAAAAGCGGTTTATTGCAGCGATTCCCACCTGGTCCATAGGGTCGGACAAGAACAAGGCGCCAGAGAGCCGTTGGACGAAATCAACGAAGTTCGAGACTTGCCGCGCGGATCAGAAGAATGATCCATTCTTCGCGTACTGATCCCGTGTGGTGGTGTCCGCCTGTTCGTTCTGCGAGCGTGCCGGAAAAGCCGATCACGCCTGCCTGATGCGACCTGTACGAAGGGCGGAAGGGGTCTCAGCTCTTTCCGATGAACAATTTCACTGCGCAGCAAATATTGACTCGACGTCGAATATGCGATAATTTCATGTTATTCGCTGCGCAGAAAATGACGATGGAAGAACAGACGGTCGAAGCACTCATTGAGAATTTTGCCGAGGCCCTGACCGAAATCGCCGGTGCCGCGCCCCACATTCTGCGGGAGCCGGAGGGCGCGCGAGGCTCGTATCGACCGGACTTCATGATGGAAATGAGCCCGGACGGCGAGCCCTATCGGCTCATTGTCGAGGCCAAGCTATCGCTCTTTCCTCGGGATGCCCGTGAGGCAATCTGGCAGCTCAGGAACTATCTCGCCCACCACGATGTCGGTGCCGATCCGGTTGTGCCCGTTCTTATGGCCGAGACTATTTCGCCAGGCGCCCGTCAGCTGCTCCGCAAGGAACGAATTGGCTATTTCGACTCCAGCGGGAGTCTGTTCATCGCAGCGAGGGGGCTTTACCTGCGTGTCGACAAGCCGGCATCGAGGAAACAGTCCCGCTCACTGAACAACCTGTTCGCTGGCCGACGTGCCCAGGTCCTGCACGCTGTCTGGGTCGCCAAATCGGATTGGTTCGGCGTCCATGAACTCGCGGAGCGGGCCGGTGTGTCGCCCGCGACGGCGTCGGAAACCTTGATCGCTGTCGAGCGCCGGGAGTGGGTCGAGGTGCGCGGCGCTGGTCCCTCGAAAGAGCGCCGGTTGGTCAACCCCCGTGCTCTGCTGGACGCCTGGTCGACCTATCAAGGCTCAGTTAAACCGAACGCCGTGCGGCACTACTACGTCCGTTCGACGACGCCTCCGGACCTGCAACGTCGGCTTGATCATGCATGCCAGGTCGAAGGCGTTCCTTACGAGCTCACCGGCATCTCAGCCGGGCAAATCCATGCTCCTTACCTGTCGAGCGCGTCCCAGGTTTCCTGTCGCATTCCTGCTGGTCGGGCGATGCATGCCGTGCTGGACGCTATCGAGGCACGTCCCGTCCGGGACGGCTGGAATTTTGGCGTTCACGAGTTGAAGTCCGACGACGAACTGCGATTTCGCCAGAGGATCGATGATCTGTGGGTTGCCGATCCGCTCCAAACCTATCTTGACTTGCTGCAAGCGGGAGGCCGGGCCAAGGAACTGGCGCAGCATCTTCGTGCCGAGAAACTGGAGGCATGATGTCCAAGCCGCAGTTTCTCGTCGACTACAGCCAGGAGGTCACGCGGGACTGCGAGCGTGTGCTTGTCACGCTCTTCAGCGGTCTCGGACCGTGGCGAAATTCGGTGTTCCTGGTCGGCGGTCTGACGCCGCGCTATCTGGTGACGGCCCGGCCGCCGGCCGTTCCGGCCCATGCCGGCACGGGTGATATCGACGTCGTCGTTGATCTTGCCGTTCTCGCGGACACCGAAGCCTATCGTACGCTTGAGGAGAACCTCAAGCGGATGGGGTTCGAGCGCGCGGAAAACGACAAAGGCGTGAAGGTCAATTGGCGCTGGAAGACCAAGACCGACCACGGGGTCACGGTCATTCTCGAATTCCTGGCCGACGACCCGAAAGTGAAAGGCGGTGCGCTGCAAGAGCTGCCGACCGAGGGAAACATCTCGGCCGTCAACATTCCTCACGCATCGCTCGTTTTCGATTTCCATGATCGTATGGAGGTGACAGCCGATCTCCTTGGTCAGAAAGGGCGAGCGACCGAAACGATACCTTACGCGAACATCGTATCGTTCAGCTGCCTGAAGGCGTTCGCCTTCGACCATCGTCGCGAGGGCAAGGACGCCCATGACCTTGTCTATTGTCTCGAGCATGGCGAGGGCGGGCTGTACGGCGCTATCGCTAAATTCAAGGATGCCCTGACTAGCAAGCACGCCGGAATCATCGGCGACACGCTGGCTATCCTTCAGAAGCGATTTTGCGACCCCAAAGCGGATGAAGGCTACCTTCGCGAGGGACCGGTTGCGGTCGCGCGATTCGAGATCGAGGGCGATGATGGGGATCCCGACATTCGCGAGCAGCGTGCACTGCGGCAGCGCACGGTGAACGATGTCGTTTCTCGGCTACTCGGCGACTTGGGCATCGGGGGTTGACCGCTTTTTATGTCGCTTCTCGCCGCCACCCAGATTCCAAAGCCTGCCGACGAGCAAGCCTTCGAGCGCGCCTCTGTCGTGCTGTGGCGAGGCTTGCTCAATGATCGGTCGATGCAGCGGAATGGTCGGCGCGGCCAACGGCAGAACGGCGTCGACCTTTTCGGGATCCGTGACGATGACGCGGATTGGCACGTTGGCATTCAATGCAAGCTGAAGAGCGAAGGGCATTTCCTCACCGAGGATGAGGTTCGGGAGGAAGTCCGAAAGGCCCTGACCTTCAAGCCGCCTCTCAAGGAATACTACGTCACGACCACTGCGCCGGACGACGTCGCGATGCAGGAGCTTGCACGCGGGATCACGGCCGAGCTGGCGAAAACGGGACGTAAGCTCCGCGTGTTCGTCTGGGGATGGAACACCCTAGAGGAAAAAATCAGCGAGGACGCGGGGGCCCGCAAGGCATTCGATCCGACCTACGGCCCGTTCAGCGAGCATATTCTCGACGAAACCCGCCAGATCACCATCGCCCAGACCGAGACCCGTGCCGAAATGGGTGCGGGTTTCTCTCGCATGGAAGCGATGCTCACGGAGGTGAGCGCGCGGCTGGCTGTTCCGCCAGGTGACGCAACGGTGGCTTTGAGCGGGTTCGAGGCGCATCTCGACGCGGAGATCGACGAGTACCGGGAGCTCAACAACAGCGGAAAGACGCTGACGGCGTTACCGCTTCTGGAAAAGCTGCTCGAGCGTGTCCGGAGCACGGCCTCTGGCCGCATCCTCTTTCGCGTCAAGGCGAATATTGGCCATTGCCTGCTTGCGCTCGGTAAGGACGACGAAGCCTCAGCGATGCTGCTGTCGTCCTATGACCATGCGCCGGACGAACCGAAAGCCGTCGCCAACAAGGCTTTTGGGCTGCTGTTGCGAGGAGAATGGCGGGAACTTCTCGCCTTTGGCGGAGCGAAGCTTGACGCGGACCCGGGAAACGACGGCCTTGCGGGCTATCTGGTGCAGGCCGCCCGGTTCGATTCTTCCGTCAGCGATCCGCTCAGCATCATTCCCGAACAGCTTCATCACACTGCGGCTGTGCAAATCGGTCGGGTGGATTTTATCCGGCGCCGTGGACAGCCGGGCGAGTGGTGGCCCGTCGCCAAAGAGGTACTCGAAGCACACCCGTCCGAACCCCACGCGGTCCAGTTTGCGGCGGAGGCCGAGCTCGACCAGATTCTGACGAGTGAGGGCTTTCAGCGCACGCGTGTTTTGTCGCCTGCGGAGCGGGCCAGACTGGAAGCCGCTACGGCAACGCTGGTATCGCAATGGGATCGCGAGCGGGTGACGGAGGGCGCCTTACGGCCTGAGGATGCCGCGCTGTGTGGCAATGTCCTGGTTGGACTGCATGCGCTCGGCGATCTGCCCAAGGCGCTCGAGGTCGCGCGCCAGGGTCTTTCGCTTGCGCCCGATGATGTCGAAATCATCACCCGAGCGGCCGTTGTCGCTCTAGACGCCGATGATGAGGCCTTGGCGCACGAGCTCCTCGCCAAACTGCCTCGGAACTCCGATGCGACCGTCCTGAAGTTCCGCTTCCACGCATCCCGGGCCGATTGGGGCGAGGTCGCACGTCTCGTTGAGGAAGATGCCTCTTTGATCCCGCCGGTGGAAGCGCCGATCATTTCGACGACCGACAAGCTGGCAGCGGTCAAGATCGGCGGCAGTGAGGAGGAAGCGCGTCGGCGGGAGATTTCCGCTGTCGCGGTGGAAGCGGCCAGCAACCCGCGCGCAAGCGTCGTTGTCGCCGATTTTGCCCGCCGGGAAGGTTTCGAAGAAATCGCAGACCGCGCCTTCAAAGCCGCCCTAGGTCATATCGCGATTGGAAGTCACGCTGCAGACAGGCTGATGGTCGCGCATCATGCAGCTCGCCGTGGCGATTCTTCGATCGTTGCGGATTTGTTGGATGGCCACGTCGCGGAAGATCACGACAACAACGAGTTGCGGGTGCTGGCTCGCGCCTTTGTCAACGACAGCCCCATCCGGCAACGAGCGCTGTCCTTCTTCGAGCGCCTTCCTGCGGAGGTGCGGGGGCTTCCATTCTTCCTCCATGCCGAGGGCCTGCTGCATTTCAACCGCGGTGCGCTTCCCGAGGCGGAAGCGGCGCTGAGGAAAGCCATCGCGACGCAACCGGAGCTCGACACCTACCTGGCGCTGTTCTCGGTCCTGCATCGTCTCGACCGAGGCGCCGAGGTGAAGGCGGTCATCGAGGGAATTGATCTCGATGAGGTGGTGGGGACGCCTGGCCAGAAGATGTCTTTGGCACAGGTTATGCGCAAAGTGGGGGAGGGAGCCAAGGCGCTCGAATACGCCTACGCCGTTCTTCAATCCGCCAGGAACGATCACGAGGCGGCTCTCCGCTATTTCGGCCTGATCATGATGGAACCGGAGGACGGGTTTATTCCGTCTGCGGAAACCGTGGCCGTCGATACCTGGGTCCGTCTGGAGAGCGATCGTCGTGAGGTGCACGCCTTTCTCATCGAAGAGGGGGAGGACCGGCCTGCGGAGGGTGTTTTAAGCCCGACACATGCGACCGCGGCCGCTGCTCTGGGCTTGAGCGTCGGAGATGAATTCGAAATGCCGGCGGTCTTCGGCGAAGTTCGCAAATGGCGGGTCGCCGAGATCAAGCACAAATATCTGCATGCTCTTCACGACGTGATGGAGAACTTCGAAAAAAGGTTCCCCGACGCGGAGGGCTTCTACAAAATCACAATGGAAGAGGGGGATATTCAGCCTGCGCTGGATCAGGTGAGGCGCGTGTCTGAGAGCAATCGCAAGCTCGCCGATCTCTACCTGCGGAACAATTGCCCGCTCAGCCTGGTCGTCTCCAAACGCGGCGGCGATACCATCCGGTTTGTCGAGTACGTTCGCTCCCTCGATTTCGACATCCGAACCTGCGTCGGCACGGACGCCGAGCGCGTCGCCGCTCGCCAGATCATCGAGCGGCATAGAAGTTCTGGCGCCGTCCTCGATACCTACACCGCCTGGACCGTCTCCACGATGGATGCCTTCGATGTTCTGAAATCGATATTCGGATCGGTCATCGTTGCGCAATCCGTCATTGATGAGCTGCGAACGCTGAGAGACGAGCAGGATCTCACGGCCGAACGCTCGATGACCGTCGCTTGGCATAACGGCGAATACATCAAACAGGAGCACACCGCCGAGGACGCCGCTGCACGGCGTGCCTATATCCAAGAGCAGCTTTCTAGGATCGAGGCGGCCTGCGAGGTCCGCCCCGTTATTGTCGCCGACAATCCGTCCGAACTGGCGGCGATGATCCACCAATCCTTCGGTAGTCATGTGCTCGACGCCGCCAATTTGGCGGGAACGGAGCATGTGCTCGTTTCGGAGGACATGCATTTCCGCCAGTACGGTGAAGCGGCGTGCTCGACCAGGGGTGTTTGGCTACAGACCGTTTTTTCGTTTGCCCAAGACGTCGGAACGATCGATCAATCCCGGTACGTCGATCTCGTCGTGAAGCTGGCGTGGCGTCGCCATGGGCATCTTTCCTTGGAAGCCGACGTGATGCTCACATCTCTTCGACAGGACCAGACCGACGATCTCGCAAACTTCCGCGCCTTATCGAATTTCATGGGTACGGCGAACGCCGACATGAGGTCCCATCTCAAAGTATCCATTGAATTTCTCAACAAGCTTTGGAGTGGGCTTGGGCACTACGATCTGAGATCCCAGCAGGCTACCAGCATTCTGCTCGAACGCATGATCAGGCATCGCGCCAACGGGTGGGCGCTAACGCTAGCGTTCATCAAAAGAGGAAGCGCCCAGCCCGTCAAAGACTACATCAACGGATGGATAACCGGCCACTTCCTTTCTGCCGGCGCGATTGCGCTTGCTGAGACTGAAATCGAGAAAATGGCGCAGCGTTTGAAAGCGCGTCGTGAGCCACAGCCAAGATCTCAGCGCGAAAAAGCAATCCGCGGGAGGGACAAGCGCCGGAAAAAGAGAAGGTAACTAATGTCACCTTGCTGGCGGCGCCGCCGACAGGACTAGCTGCCTGGTCGCCATTGCGACACGGGTCACTTGGAGTGTAGCAACCATAATTAAGAGGAAGCCGGTAGAGACTTCCCAGGACGGATAATCGCCCAGCTGGCATCAATGAGGCCATTCTCGGCTTTTGGCTTGGCTGATTGGTGACTCGAATTGCCGACATACCTCATTTGGCATCTGGAGGCGAAAAGGCAAATCGCCGCTTGTTGACGATGCTGCGCTTTTCAGACAGGACCTGCTATGGCGCATTAGCGGAACGCTGCCGAGTATGTTCGTGATATGTTCTTGTAAAGGGGATTATATCGTTGACAAACCAAGGGAGATAGAAATATGGTCCTTGACAGGCCGGCAACTCAACCCGCACCAAGGAACCGCGTTCAATCGTCCGCGTTGGAGCGGATGGACCAAGACACCCATAGTCTACGAAGCTCGCATGGCCATGCCTATGGACGCGGGGATTGCTCCGTACGTGCATGTCTTGCGCGGGGAAGGGATTGAGACCTCGGAATCCTGCGAGGGCGGGAGCGGTCACGTATTCCCAAGCCTACTATTCGCTTTTTCGGCGGTAAAACGGAAGGCTTCAGGAACTTTGCCGTGGCGGCGGCTCATGGCCTGCCGGTGCTGTCGCTGCGGCGTATCTGGACCGTTGATGATGGGAGTTAACTGGGCCTCTCTGGGAGATGGTCTTCGCCAAAAAGGCCCAGTCCTGATCACGACAAGCGTTTGCAATGATCGCACTTCGGCAAGCCGCCGGTGCCGGAAACTCGGTTCTTCGTTTCGATGTTATTCCCTTCCGTGCACTGATTGTTGTCGTGGTGCACGCTAGTACCGGAAAGTTTTGAGTGGAAGGCTGAAACTTTTGACATTGGCTTTCTCCGAATCGATGGTTTTCTAACGCCACGACATTTATCAGAAAAGAAGCCGAAGAGTCTGTTCTGGATTTATTCCTTTCCATTATTTTTAGAAATTGGTCAGTAATGCAGGCTTATGATGCAATTCGGTGTAAAGTGCAGTGCAATATTTTCCGCGCCTTGCGAGAATTGACCGGGGCCTCTAAAGTCTTCTTGGTCTTTGAGCGGGGCGGGCATGGCCATTCGTCGTCAATGCGTTGTCGCTCTTGGCGTTGCATTGCTCATTAGTTGCGCCCATGCCCAGCAAGCCTGCGATCCAAACTACACAGGCAGTTGCGTCCCCATAGCCAGCGATGTTGATTGCTCATCCGGGTCCGGCAATGGCCCAGCTTATGTGAGCGGACCGGTCAATGTCGTCGGTGCAGATATCTATAATCTCGACCGCGATCACGACGGGATAGGCTGTGAAAATGGCTAAGCCGCGCTACCCCAGCCTAGGGGAATGGCGGCCACTTCGTATCAATTCCAGTATTTTCCGGCCTTCATAAGTAAATGAAGCGTTAACCGGCTAGTCGAAATCTTCCTTAACCATATTCATCCACTCTAGCCGGCGCGGCGAGGAGCTACGGCGATGAATAAGCTGTATTTTGGTGACAATCTCGATTGGCTGCCGAAGATTGAACGCGAAAGCGTCGATCTAATTTATCTTGATCCGCCGTTCAACTCGCAGGCTACCTATAACATTCTATACAAGTCCCCAAGTGGCAAAGACGGAGGGGCTCAGTACCAAGCTTTTGAGGACTCTTGGCAATGGGGGCCAGCCGCCGACTATGCATTTGCCTTGGTTCGAAATAGCCAATCTCCGGCATATGGCATTCTCACGGCTCTGAATAACTTCATGCAGAAAAGCGATCTCATGGCGTATCTCACCATGATGACCGCTAGGCTGTTGGCAATGAAGCGTGTCTTGAAGCCAACCGGTAGTATTTTTCTGCACTGTGACTCCAGCGCTAGCCACTATCTAAAAATCATCCTTGATCAGATTTTTAGCGAAGGCGGATTTCAAAACGAAATCATCTGGCGGAGGTCCACAGGTAAGTCCCTGATGACGCGCCGATTGCCGACGAATCATGATTCGATCTTGCTTTATTCTGGCGGTGACAGCGCATGGAACGCGGATGAGGGGTTTGCCCCCTATGATCCCGACAATCTCCCCGAGACGATCAAAACAAAATATCGGTACGTCGACGATCAAGGGCGTCGCTACCGCTTAGACAATCTTATCAATCCAAACTCAAATCGGCCAAACCTGACCTATGAATTTCTCGGCGTGACGCGCGTTTGGCGGTGGACGCGAGAGAGAATGCAAGCGGCCTACGAAGCCGGTCTTATCGTCCAAAATTCGTCCGGTCGGGTACCTAGCTTCAAGCGCTTTCTGGACAAGCAGCGCGGAATGCCACTGGACGATGTTTGGACTGACATTCCTCCCATAAACTCACAGGCAGCGGAAAGGCTCGGATATCCAACTCAAAAGCCGCTGCCACTTCTGGAGCGCATAATCAGGCTGAGTACAAATCCAGGGGATGTAGTTCTTGACCCATTCTGTGGCTGCGGAACGGCAATTGAGGCCGCTCAACGGCTTGGCCGGAAATGGATTGGGATCGACGTAACCGTGCTGGCAATCGACGTTGTGGAGCGCCGACTCCGCAAGATGAAAGTTCAAAACAAAATTCATTACGAGGTCGAGGGCATTCCAAGGGACGTGGATGGCGCACATCGCCTATTCGAGGAAGATCCCCACGATTTCCAGCTATGGGCCTTAACAATGGTTGATGGCCAGCCGAGAGAAGGCGGGAAAAAGGGCGCGGACAAGGGTGTTGATGGCCTCATCTACTACCAGCATGACGGCAAGACGATTCTTCCGGCGATCGTCTCAGTGAAGGGCGGTAGGAACATTCATGCAGACCACATTCGCGACCTAATCGGCACGATGCACAGTCAGGATGCAGAACTGGGCGTCTTTATCACGCTGAATGAGCCCACTTCGGCTATGATGAAAGCTGCAAGGGAAGCAGGTTCTGTAGAAGCCTTCAACAAGCTTAGACCTCGCGTCCAAATTCGCACGATTGAACAATTATTTGCGGGACAAAAACCCGATTTGCCGCCCGTGCATGATATCATCTCGGCCGCCGCTGCCGCCCGGCGCCTATCTGCTCGTCGCGTGCCGCCACCTGTGACGCCGGAACAAATCCGCGCGCAACCCTCTTTCAAGTATCCAATATCGGGCGGGAGAGCGCAGGACGCACAACAGGCGATGGCATTGGATGACCCCCTCCTGATTCCTCAGCAAGATAGACCGCCACGAAAGAGCGCTCGGCGAAAAGGGTAGCCGCTACTTGGTAGCTTTCTTGTCGCTATCCTTAGGAAGAGGCGACTTCACCACCTTCTTCAACACGCGGTCAAAGTTTTCCTCGGACTCGTCGGTTTCCAGTTCGCGCGCCTTCTCTACAAATTTCTGATACTGTCTGTCCTTCGCTTCGGACTTTTCAGAGTTCTTGTGTTGCATAGCGACTCCTTGGCGGGGGTTGGGCTTGGTGGCTATTCGTGCTTCACCGATGAAACCGATCTCACTGCCCGGTATATGACTATTGGCGGCATTACGTGCGGGACGGCGTTCCTTCCCGATTCATTTTTCGATTCTCGCTCGATACCAGGAGCGAATGCCGTTCCACGGGCGCCTCGAATGGAAGTGTATCACAAAACACAACCGACACGTTTTCGAAGATCTGATTAACGAGTTTTTTGAACTGAACCGCGAGCACCTTGTGGATTTTCACGGCCTTGTCGTGGACATGCATAAGTTCGACCACTTCACCTACAACGATGGGGACCGGAAAGTCAGCTTCGACAAGATGCTTTTCCAGAGCCTTTTCGCTGTCCATAAACGGTACTCCGGCTGCACCAAAGTTCGGTGCTTTCATGGTAACCGCGACTCGCCCTATCCAATCGCGAACCTTCGCGAGATGCTGAACAACAAGGCCTTTGCGTTGAAGTTCGGGCGCATTTTCGTTCCCTATGTGGTGGTCAAAAACTTGGAGGTAAAGCGCAGCCTGCCGATGCAGCTCGCCGACCTGTTGATTGGCTGCCTTGGCGCTCATTGGAACAAGCGCAAGGGTTACACAGCAGGCTCGCCGAAGGACATTGTAGCGCAGAGATTCAAGCTGGAATGCCCCGTTAGTGATCTGCTTCGCAGTTCGCCACGACCATCCAAACACTTCGTAATTTGGGAGCTCAAAGGTAGGCCTGCGGGCCTAGGCGGTTAGCCGTCCAGACGAGGCTGGCACACCAAACTGGTGAGACTTCGGACCCGCAAGGTCACCCTAATATAAGCGAATCTTCCTTAAGAATCAACGTTTATTCCGTTTCCGAAACGGTTCTCCCTTCCAAAGAGGGAACTTCAACTGCACCGGTTTGCGGTAGTGATCCTTCTTGGCGTCAATAAGCTTGTCGATACGTGAGGCGCTTGCCTTTGGCACCCTTCAAGGCAATGAGCGAGCGAACATTATCCTCGATGCCCATGGCCGAACGGTTCGAATAACGGAATTCGAACTCGGCCAAATAGCGGTGCAGATGGTGTTCGGCGCAATGCTGGGTAAACGCCCTTCATGCGGCGCTTGAAGATCGAATAGTAGCCTTCCACGGTATTGGTATGGATCACGCCGCGAACGTATTCCTCGCGACCGTGATTGATCTTGCCATGCGCCGCGAACTCAGGGCCGATGTTGTCGTAAACGCGGGCCTCGTCCGACATGAAAACGCTTTCCTTGTGGATATTTGCGTTGACGATCGGCAGGACGCGGGCAACTGAAGCGCTGTCGATATGGAACGAGCGGGCGATGCCGCCGCGCTCCACAAGGGTAAGCACGTGTTCTTGTGTGCCGCGCCGCTTGTCTGCTTCGGAACACCGACTAGACGGCCAATGTAGGTTTCGTCAACCTCAACGAACTTGCCAGCGCCGCCCATAGGCGTGAAGTCATCCGAGCGCATAGCCTCGCGAATGCGGTGCGCCAGAAACCAAGCCGCCTTGTAGCCGATTTCCAAAGTGCGGTGCAGCTGATGAGCGCTAATACCCTTCTTGGACGAGCACATTAGATGGATAGCCTGTAGCCATGTCGTGAGCGGCAGGTGGCTATCTTCCAAGACAGTGCCCATGCGGACAGTGAACTGTCCATGGCAGTCGCGGCACTTGTACAGGCCATGACGCTCTACACCGTTCGGGTTCTTCTTCGAAGGCTTCGAACGAACGCCGACCAGCTTGTAATGCTTCCCCATCGAGCCGCAGTGATGGCAGACCGGACCATGCGGCCAAAGCATACCCTCGACGTGTTCGAAAGCTGCGGCTTCGTCGCGGAAGTGAGGGCGGGACAGGACGGACATGGCGGAAGGTTCCTAGGTTGTAGGAAGTTTGTACCTTCTATGTTCTGGTTTGTCAACGGTATAATCGCCGAATCCGCAGGCAAAATGGAATACTAGAGGCTCTTGACGAGCCGGGAAACCAAGATGGCAAAGCCTTATGCCGCGGAAATGGAAAAACTCGCTGAGACCTTTGCTTGGTCGGCCGCAGTCGATATTGCCCCGCTTCGCAAAGCCGTGCGCACGGCCGGCCTTTCCTCCCTTCTTGCCATCGGATCTGGGGGCTCGCTGACCGCCCGCCCATGCGCTGGCTGGACTCCACCAGCGGTTCACCGGTCGAATTGCCGCGGTGGCTACACCGCTCGACGCAGTTGCCGATCCACTGGAAGCCAGTGTTGCGCCGTGGCTACTCAGCGCAGGACGGTGGCAACGTAGATATTCTCGCCGCCACGAAAGCCAGTATCGCGCGCGAACCCCGCCAAGTCGGCATTCTATGCGGGCGGGAGAACAGCCCCCTTGTTTGGGCCCAAAACGTCGCAGAAGTTGTTGAATTGGCGAAGGTCGGTGGAAGCGCGTTTGTGTTTGACCCGTCGCGAGCAATCGATCCACGCGACATCGCACAGATTGACCAAGACATTCTCGGTGACCGCAAGCGGCTGCAGGGCGCTTTGGTCCTCGGCTTAGAGCAGCTCAAGCAGACAAGAGCCCAGATCCTTGCTGCCCGCGAACACAGTCGCCCCGAATCGGAGCGGTTGCGATTGGCATTCGATCAACCGCAGCCAATGTTGCCGCGGTTTCAGGGTAGTCTGGGTAGCGCTATGGGGTCGTCAGTCACTCGAAGGACCCTGCTAGTCTTCAGGTGGGGAGTTTAGTCAAATACCCTCATCCCATGTTCATGGTCTGTGCCTCGAAAGTCGTATAATTGGCAGTGTGGAACACAGCGTTGTAAGGACGGCATGGAGAAGCAGTAGCCCCTTCTCTAGTCTCGCTACGGGAAAAATTCTGGAAAATGGGTCTGCTTGGCTGGACGCAGAACGTTGTGGTTATTCAGCCGGCATTTCTGAAGCTTCTCGAACACAAACAGCTTGCCGTCGCGCACACTGTCTTCGAGCGGCTTCGCCTTCGCCAGATGCGCCGCAATCGCGCTGGCCAGCATGCAACCTGTTCCGCGCATTGATGCGGCAAGGCGCGGTGTGTCGAAGCGGGTTGGTGGTTGATCGAAACGCAACAGAATATCGGTCGATTGAGGTCCCGACGCATGCCCACCTTTGATCAGCAGGGCTTGAGCGCCGGCGGCCAGCAGTCTTTTTCCTTGTTGGAGCGCTCCGTCCTCATCCGATGCCAGTTCGGAACCAATAAGGAGCGCCAGTTCAGGGAGGTTGGGCGTGACAATGCCGCAAAGCGGCATCAGATCGCGCTTCATGGCAGCGATAGCGCCTGCTTCCAGAAGTGCGCGGCCTGAGGTGGAGGCCAGCAAAGGGTCGAGTACTGCGGGGACATGCGGAAATTTGCGCAGCACTGCGGCAACGGCAACAATGATCTTGGCAGTCCCCAGCATGCCGATCTTGATCGTGGCCACGTCGTTGGCCTGCAGCGCGCCGCACATCTGATTGGCCACCAGGCTGGGTGGCGAATGATGGATTTCGATCACGGCGTCGTGCGTTTGCACCGTTAGCGCTGTGACGGCCAGACAGGTGCGCACGCCAATGGCAGAGATCGTCTCGATGTCGCGTGCTATTCCAGCACCCCCGCTGGAATCTGATCCGCCAACGACAAGCACATGCGGTTCTTGTCTCATCGCCATCGGTCCGTCTTTTCGATCCATTCTCGCGTGCGCGCTTCGGGGTCGGAGCTCAACGTGATGTCGGTGACCACTGCCGCGCTGTTGGCTCCGGCCTCAAAGACGCCGTCGAGGCGGTCGGGGTTGAGGCCGCCGATGGCGACCAATGGGATCGGCGTCACTCGCCGGTTCCACTCGCTGATCCGCTCTAGCCCTTGTGGCGCCCACTTCATCTTCTTCAAGACGGTGGGATAGATCGGACCGAGCGCGACATAGTCGGGCTCAGCAAACATGGCCGTTTCCAGCTCGACATGATCATGCGTGCTCAACCCGAGCCTGACACCGGCTGACCGTATCCTCGAGAGGTCGGCGGTTTGCAGATCCTCCTGGCCGAGATGCACGAAATCGCAGCCCTCCTCAATTGCCAGGCGCCAATGATCGTTGACGATGAGCTGGCTTTTGTATTGGACACACAAGGCCTTCGACTTGCGGATCTCCGCGCGCAGCCCGGTTTCGTCCATGGTCTTGATGCGAAGCTGCACCAGCTTGACGCCGAGCGGCACCAGCCGCTCGATCCAGGCTGCACTATCGACGATCAGATAGAAGGGATCGAGCTTCATGAAAAAACCGCCCTGCCGATCGTCGGCGTTGACGGCATCGCGACCTCGCGCGGTTCGAGCATTCCCGAGCAAAAGGCTTCGCGGCCGGCTTCGACCGCCTTGCCGAAAGCACGCGCCATGCCGACCGGATCGGCCGCCTTGGCGACCGCCGTGTTCAGGAGCACGGCGTCAAAGCCGAGTTCCATGACGGTCGCCGCGTGCGACGGCCGTCCGAGCCCGGCATCCACGATCATGGGAACGTCGGGGAAATGTCTGCGCATCGAGCGTAGCGCCATGATGTTGATCGGCCCGATGGCGGAACCGATCGGTGCGCACCACGGCATCAGGACCTTGCAGCCCGCTTCCAGCAGCCGCTCGGCGACGACAAGATCGTCGGTGGTATAGGGAAATACCGAAAAGCCGTCCTCGGACAGGATGCGGGCGGCTTCGACCAGGCCGAGCACGTCAGGCTGCAGTGTGTCGTGGTTGCCGATCACTTCGAGCTTGATCCAGCTCGTCCCGAACACTTCGCGCGCCATTTTCGCTGTGGTGACCGCTTCCTTGACGGAGTGGCAGCCTGCCGTGTTGGGAAGGACTCTCGTGCCAAGCGAGCGGATCAGCGACCAGAATTCTTCGCCGGCCCTGCCGCCCGCCATCTCGCGGCGCAACGAGACAGTCACCACCGACGTGCCCGATGCGCTAACCGCATCGGCAAGGATGGCCGGCGAAGGATATTGAGCCGTGCCGAGAAGCAGCCGCGAGGAAAGCGCCGTTCCAAGAAGATCGAACATGCTAGCCTCCCTGCATGGGTGAGAGGATTTCGATCCGGTCGCCGTCGCTCAACTGGAACTCCGCCCGGTTGGCTTGGTGCACCAGGTCGCTGTTGACGGCCGTCGCCAGCCAATCGCCCTCATAGTCGAGCGCGGCAAGCAGTTCGGCCAGCGTGGTGGCGGCCACCTCATGCGCTTCGCCGTTGACCATCAATTTCATGAGCAAGCTCCTTGGTTCCGTCTTGATTGAAAACCAGGTCGGCAGCCTGGCGCGCCATGGCTGGGGCGAGGAGAAAGCCGTGACGATAGAGCCCGTTGATGGCTATGATCTCGCCGTTCGTTTCTACGCGCGGCAGGTTGTCGGGAAAGGCTGGACGGACGCCGACACCGGTTTCAGCGATCTCGGCCTCGCCAAAGGCCGGATGGAGGGCGTAGGCGGCACCCAGCAGCTCCATCATCGATCGCGCCGTGACCGGTCCGACGGACTGGCTTTCAATCATCGTCGCGCCGATCATGAAACGGTGGTCGGTGCGT
The DNA here is from genome assembly GCF_003997065.1 of Mesorhizobium sp. M6A.T.Ce.TU.016.01.1.1. Classification (NCBI taxonomy): domain Bacteria; kingdom Pseudomonadati; phylum Pseudomonadota; class Alphaproteobacteria; order Hyphomicrobiales; family Phyllobacteriaceae; genus Mesorhizobium; species Mesorhizobium sp. M6A.T.Ce.TU.016.01.1.1. Next base: position 53,790 of record NZ_RZTJ01000018.1, read on the forward strand.
GGCACCACGTAGAGCGGAAAGCGCGGATGAAGCAGCCTGACTGGGCGCGACAGCGAGACATCAGGCGTATTCAGGATCAGCATCTCGCCGCGAACGCCGCGCAGTCGGCCATCGCCCGCGGCCATTCCCGTGCATTCGATCTGGCGATCGAAACCGGCACCAGCCGAAGCGTCGGCGCCGAAGTGGAACTCGACGCCCATCGCCGCCAGCCCATCATGAAGTGCTGCCATCGCCTGACGCGGGTCGAGATGGGCTTCGTCGGGGAAGAGCAGTCCGCGGCGGAAGCGGCCGGCGAGGTCGGGCTCGAGCAACACGATTTCATCCTCATCGACACGCCGATGACCCGAGGTGCGGCTGGCGAACCGGTCGAGTTCGCCCGCATCGCGCGGTGCGGCCACGAGCAGCGTGCCGGCCCGTGTGACCTGGCCTGGCGTCGCCGCATCCCACCAGTCGGCGGCATCGCGTCCGAGATCGAGCACCGGCTGCTCGGCGCTTTCGCACCACGGCGCCAGCATGCCGCCGGCGAACCACGATGCATTGCCGCCGATGCCGTGCCGGATCTCGGCGACTGTGACCGTCGCGCCTCGGATGGCGAGTTCGAAGGCCGCGGCAAGGCCGGCAACGCCTGCCCCTTTGACCAGCACCCTCATGACGGTTCCGGCGCCTCTGGCATGAGCGGTACGCCGGCCTCGTCCGCTGGCATGTAGAGATCGCCACCTTCGCGATATTTTGCCGCCATGGCCGCCATGCCCTCTTTCTGGGCCTCGGCACGGATGTCGTGGGAGATGCGCATGGAGCAGAATTTCGGCCCGCACATCGAGCAGAAATGCGCCACTTTGTGCGCTTCCTTGGGCAAGGTCTGGTCGTGGAAGGAGCGTGCTGTTTCGGGGTCGAGCGACAGGTTGAACTGGTCCTCCCAGCGGAACTCGAAGCGCGCGCGGGAAAGGGCATTGTCCCTGACTTTCGCCGCCGGATGCCCCTTCGCCAGATCGGCCGCATGGGCGGCTATCTTGTAGGTGATGACGCCTACCTTGACGTCGTTGCGGTCGGGAAGGCCGAGATGCTCCTTCGGCGTGACGTAGCAAAGCATTGCGGTGCCGAACCAGCCTATCATGGCGGCGCCGATCCCTGAGGTGATGTGGTCATAGCCAGGCGCGATATCGGTCGTCAGCGGTCCAAGCGTATAGAACGGCGCCTCTCCGCAGACGGCGAGCTGCTTGTCCATGTTCTCCTTGATCTTGTGCATCGGCACGTGGCCCGGGCCTTCGATCATCACCTGGCAGTCCTTCGCCCAGGCGACCTGCGTCAGCTCGCCGAGCGTTTCCAATTCGGCGAATTGCGCTGCGTCATTGGCGTCGGCGATCGAGCCTGGACGAAGCCCGTCGCCGAGTGAAAAGGACACATCATAGGCGCGGCAGATGTCGCAGATTTCCGCGAAATGCTCGTAGAGGAAGCTCTCCCGGTGATGGTGCAGGCACCATTTGGCCATGATCGATCCGCCGCGCGAGACGATGCCCGTGACCCGGTCTACGGTCAGCGGGATGTAGTGCAGCCGCACGCCGGCGTGGATGGTGAAATAGTCGACACCCTGTTCGGCCTGCTCGATCAGCGTGTCGCGGTAGACCTCCCAAGTCAGGTCCTCGGCAATGCCGTTGACCTTTTCGAGAGCCTGGTAGAGCGGCACCGTGCCGATCGGCACCGGCGAATTGCGCACGATCCATTCGCGGATGTTGCGGATATTGCGGCCGGTCGACAGGTCCATCACCGTGTCGGCGCCCCAGCGGATCGCCCAGACCATTTTTTCGACCTCTTCGGCCATTGACGATGTGACAGCGGAGTTACCGATGTTGGCGTTGATCTTGACCAGGAAATTTCGCCCGATGATCATCGGTTCGCTCTCTGGATGATTGATGTTGGCGGGAATGATCGCCCGCCCGCGCGCCACCTCGTCGCGCACGAATTCCGGCGTGACGAAGTCCGGGATCGCCGCGCCGAAGCTCTCACCGTCGCGCTCAAGCTTGCCGCGCACGATCTCGCGTCCAAGGTTCTCGCGGATAGCCACGGACTCCATTTCAGGCGTAATGATGCCGGCGCGCGCATAGGCAAGCTGAGTCACCGCCTTGCCGGCCTTGGCCCTGAGAGGCCGGTTGCGAATGGGGAATTCCGGCGTCAGGCGCTCGCCCGTGACGAATCCATTGTCTTCCGGCCGGACATGGCGGCCGTCATAGGCCTCGACATCGCCGCGAGCCGTGATCCATTCGTGGCGAAGCCGGGCAAGGCCCCTTTCCATGCTGGTTTCGACAGTCGGGTCTGTATAGGGGCCGGACGGATCGTAGACGGTGACGGGTGGCTCGCCGGCAGTCGGATGAACAGAGATTTCGCGCATCGGCACCCTGATCTGGGGGTGGAGGAGGCCGGGCTTGTGGATTTTCCGCGAGGCGGGCAGTGGTCCCGTCGACACGGCGGGGGTGAGGGCATTCATCGTGAGGCTCCTTTGCTCATGCATTGGAGACCCAGTTCTGTGCCGGAAGGATGAAAAGACGCTTCTGTCGACCTGCCGAAACAGGACCTCGGGCATAAACTCCCGCAAAGCGCTTGCACCGTCCCTACGCCAGTATGAACTGGATCAGGTTCAACGGGTCACTGCGCCGCGAAAGCAAGCAGTATCTCAGCCCCTTGCCGGGACTCCCCTGGTGAATGCGTCAGGTTGGACGGGCCGACGCTATCTTGTCAAGCGCATTCGGGCGCCTTCGGCCGGTGGCGATGACCGGCGGCCTGTCAAAACCGGGCGGAGAGCTCGCGCATGCATCGGGGACAAGTCACGCCCCGGAGACCAGGGCTGGAATGGCCAAAGCCTCTTTCGCTTCGTGAAGGATGGAGAAACTGTATCGGCCATGTGCGTCGAGATCCACCGAGTAGCTCAGGCGGTCACGGATGTGGTTATCCTGGTCCAAGGTGACGATTCGCGGCTTCAGCGAGGTGATTTGCACCTCGTCCAGGTAGATGGAGTTGCAGATAATGATCTGGTCGTCGGGCTGGCAGGTGCGGGCGGCCGCTCGATTCAGGATGCAGCATCGGCGGCGTTCCCGATACCAATGATATCTTGCGGGCAACTTATGCAATCACCGGCTTCGTAAAACCCGACGGCGGCGGCCGTGTCCTGGCGCTGAGGATGTGCCGCTGTTCCAGCAGAGAAATCGCATGGGCCGCGGAGTTTTCGCTCTGCGTGGACGAGTTGACGCAATCGTTTAGCTTGCTTGCAGTTCGTACGACCGCCTTTGAAAGCAACTAAGCTATTGCATGCGGCGATCGATCGCTACATATCCGGCCGCCATTATCCGAGTATTGATCCGCCTGCTGTTGGCGTTGCCGTACATGGCAATCCCTGCGGGGTCGTCGGCGGCCGGATCGGCCGTGCCCTCCAGTCTGAATTCCCCTGCCGAAAACTTCCCTGGCTTGGCTATGCATGCGGTAGATGAGATCGCCGCCTACCGCGACCTGGTCGAGGAAGGCATCGACGCGAAGAATATCGCCGCCCAGTTCGGACAGTCTGGTTATCGCCATGCGTCAGCGGCTCAGACTTGCGGTCTCGAGAGCGGCCTTGCGGGTCACCTCCCTTATGATTCAGATGTTGGAAGACGGCTTCTCGTTACCAATAGAAATGGCGACTACGGAACGCGATCGCGGCCATCAGGAAACACCTGTCTTCGGCTCAACCTCGACATGGCGTCCGATCGACCGCAGATATACAGCTATCTCGTCCATGAGATGATCGCGTTCGCCGTAGATTTCAGCAATCCTACGCAGCTGTGGCTCGACGGCCCTCCGTTGCGCCGGCGTCAAATCAGCATCGCCAAAGACGTATCCCAAGTTGCCAATCGCGCAAATGTTGCAGCCGGCGTCCGCAACTGCTTGCACGAATGCGGGAATGTCTTTTTCTTGCATGGTCTTCATGTCGAATCTCTCGTGAATGGCGAGCTCGCGCCCCCATGCTGCCTTTTCAGCGTGTCCTCTGGGCGGCGCAAGCCTTGAGCGTGGTTGTGCCCGGGCAACCTCGACTATCCCGTCTGCCACGCTCTTTAGAGTCGGTGGGGTCTGGTGATCGCAGGCTGGGCCACTCAAAAGCCTGCAAGAAGAAAGTCATGGCGACCATTGCTCAAGATCGCAAGGGTGCGTGCAAGACCTTCCGTTGGCAGTCATGCACGCCCACTCAGAGAGAGTCCGGCCGCGGAAATTCTCCCTTATTCGTAAGAAAGCTCATTGAGCAACTGGGCATTGAGCAACTGGGTCTCACGTCGCGGGTCTCGTGTGCTTCACAGCCGAAAATAGGGTACCGCCGTGGCAATTCTCGAAAAGTGCAGGTTACCTCGTTCAGGACACGGCGGATTGCCTTCCGACGGCACCCTTGCTGCAACGTGCGACCTAACGAGACATATCTCGTTCGCGTTCCCTCGACCTGTCTTCGTATTGCTGCTTGCCCTGCGATTTCAGGCCCTCTGCTAGCTCCTCGGCCGCTCTTTGGCCTGCAATGTCACTATTCAAGATCATGTCCGGCATCCCTGGATGGTGATAACCGTAACGCGCATGCAGCTTCCCTCAAGCGCAGCGCGTATCCGTCGATTAGTTTCGTCGTCCGGAACCCGAAGCCCTTATCCGGCCTGGTGTATCCATCATTCAACCGGTATACCGTTCCAAACTTTGGCGGACCATTTACCTCAGGCATGATCATCTCGCGTGACATTGTTTTTTGGCGGCGCCATCATCGCACGTGGCATTTTCTAAAAATCAAGACGTGTTAATTTGTAAAATCAGGGATGTGGCCGCGCCCGCTGCGAGGATTTGCAGGTAGCTCTTCAGCTCCAACACGATGTGTGAGGCGGCGGTGGAAAAAGGCAACCGACTTTTAATTGGCGGTACTCACTTCGGAAGCGCTGCAATCGATCCTGAGGATACTAGTGATCGCGAGCGCCCAATGCGTCCGCCGTTGGATCCAGGTGACCTCGCCGCTCGCTCCGCGTTCGGCGCCCGTCGCAGAAAGGTAATCGCGCAATTGCTGCACATGCGCCTCGCGGACGTAGGCGTGGGATTCACGTCCGATTTCCAATTGATCGCGGCGTCGACCCGTCCTTTGATGATCGCGAAGGCATCGGCCCGTCCGGCGATATGCTTCGTCGCGAGCTCAGATTGCGATCTCGGGCACAAGGCGAGATCACAGTTCTGCGATCTGTGGTAACGCGAGCCCGCGAAGCGCCGCCGCGGCCTCTCTTTGGAATCTGGCCGAGAATCGTCGTCGTCTGAGATCAGTTGATCGAGCAGTTCGCGCGCGCGGGACGCGCTTGCGTCCAGTCTCTCCCGCGAGCTCGCCCGTGACAAGCTCCTCCATCAGCTTCTGAAGGATGACGCCCCGACGCGCTCCGGCACCGACCACCTCCGGATGCTCAACGTGGCTCTCTGAGGTCACGACCCCATCGAGAGGGTCGCCCAGCCGATCAGCGTCGTGCCAACTGGGCCGGCGCCAGACGACCGGTGGGGCACTTTCCTCAATGCACCGCTGTTCGGCGGCAAACATGTCGGAAGACTGCTCGTTCGGCCGGGAGGCCAGCGGCTGCGTTTCCCGACGCGCAAAGGACGAAGCTCCAGCTCGGGAATTTCATACTGACGCAGATCGATAGAGCTGAACCAGGAGTCTTTTGACGCCTGAGGGTGTGTGGGACAATCAGAATATCTCGCACCCGTATGCAGGCCACATACCAGGTACGCTCACGCTGATTGGCATCTCGCCGGTTCACCGCCATTGCCTCAAGATGGCGGCCCCGCGACACGCTGTGTGGGGTTTGTCAGGTCCGCGCCACAGGCTTGGTAAGCCGATGTGTTGTTTGCCGTCGGCTAAAGAGCTGAACAGCAAGCATAAACTTCTGTCGCCGGCTCGATCCGTCAGATTGGAACGAGATTTGCACCCTTGAGGGTGAGACGACGGCAGCAGCCGACCGGCTCTCCTGTCGCGGACCCCGCGATCGACATAACCAAGGAAGGAGCCCAGCATAGCACAGGCACCGCCAGCCGAGAACTCCCCGATGGCCGGCGCGAGCCATGGGTCGGTGGTAGATCGGCTGGTCGGCATCGACCTCGCTCGGGGCCTGGCTGTCTTCGGGATGTGTGCCGCCCATCTCGGTCCCGACCCCGGCGAAGGAGGACTAGTCGGGTTTCTGATGGAACTAACCCATGGGCGGTCGTCCGCCCTGTTTGCCGTATTGGCTGTTTTTTCGATTCTCCTGATTACCGGTCGCAAGGCGCCGAAGTCGGGGGTTGCAGGTAGACAGGCCATTGCCAGAGTCGCAATTCGTGCCCTTGTTTTGGTCGCGCCCGGGATGCGGCCCGACGCTTGGGCGGTGCCATGAAAGATGAAATGGCCGCCTCCGGTCTCGTTGACGAATTGGAGGCTATGGTGGCAAATAGGCGCGTTGTCTGATCGCCGCTTTGATACTGGCGGTCCGATCCTGCTCAGACATTTAGATCCTTCAAGTTCACCTTCGGCCGCGTCGGCATCTTGCCGACTGGCTTTACGCATCCACGTCATTCCGCCGATGCTTCTGCACCGGGCCAAGTCGACATTTATCCCCACTTGGTGCCTCTTACAGACCATCGTGTTTCAGCATCAGTCGGTTCCTATTTTGCCGAGACTCAGGACCGATTGATACTGTGCCGTTAGACCGCTTCCTAGCAGTCGGCCTCCGACGCCGCGCCACTACCCGTAAGTAAAATATGTGCGCAGGACGCTGCATACACGTTAGTGGTGGGTTTGGTCGGGTTACGACCGTCGATCAGCTGACCAGCTGTTTGATCGGGAGCTGGATCATCTGCCGCCGGAGGCGCGGTGGCGCGAATGGATGCAGCGCGTCGAGGCGACGATCTTTGCAGCCAGCGAGCCCGTTGGCCGTGCGACGCTGGCGCGGATCGTCGGCAAGAACTGCAGCATCGATCTGCTAATCGACGATATCCGCGAAGAGTTGCGCGGCCGGCCCCTATGATTTGGTCTCCGTCGCCGGCGGCTGGAAACACCTGACCCGCCCGGCCTATGCCGACGCCATCCGCAGTGCATTTGGCAAGGCCGTCGGAGACAGCGTGCGTGGTGTAGACCTGACCCAGTCGGACGTGCTGGTGTTGATGTGCATCGCCTATTTCCAACCGATCACCCGTGGAGAGCTATCGCCATTCTTCGGCAAGGAGATCAGCCGCGACCTGGTCGGCCATCTGCGTGGTGCGAAGCTCATCGCCTCCGGTCCACGCAGCCCGACCCCAGGCGCGCCCTACACCGACGTGACGACAAAAGAGTTCCTGGTGGAGTTCGGGCTCGACACGCTGCGCGACCTGCCGGATTTCGAGGCGCTCGAGGATGCTGGACTTCTGTCGAAGGGGAAGCTGCTGGAGGGCGCCATAGTGCCCGGCTTTTCCTCCCATCACTACAACGCCGACGTCGAGATCGAGGATTAGCTGCTCGCTGCCGCGCAGCAGCCGACCGCCGGCGCGTGATGCTGTTCAAATCTCCGCCGAACGTCGGGATCTTCGGTACGCATAAAGAGAAGCGGGTCTAATCAAACAATGAAGCGACACCCTTCGGTAGCAAGCGCCTCAAGTTGCGAGCTTGGCGTCCTTGGAAAACGGTAGGCGAAGGAGACGTGTACGTCAGTCAGTTATTACTGTGCTCAGGTGCTCTCTGGCTTGGCGCGAAGTCACTTCTTTGGTCTCATCTGCGGTCGAGCTGCCTCTGCGGCGTCACTTTGGATCTGCGATTAAAGTCTCAAGCTCCACGATATCTGCAGTGAATTTATGAGAGACGGACCGCGATGGGTACCGGCAGCTTGATTGTCGTAACTGTGGGTTTTAGCCGATCGTTAAAGATTCCACCCCTTTGCCATGTGGGTAACAGCGCCGTTTTTCCCATTGACGTCAAAACATCAGAACAAAGTACCTTAGCTCTACAGATTTAATAGAATATCGTTTGATCTGGTTTGGTGCGGCCTAGCGCGCATGCAAAGTGTGGGAGATTGATGACTTGGCACGATTATCGGTTCTCGGAATATCGGGCGGCGTAAGCAACCCGTCCCGCACCACGGCGGTGGTCAATGCGCTGGTCAAGGCGGTCGCGTTGCGCGTGCCTGCAGACACCGGTCTGATCGAGATCACGGAGGCGGCACCCTCACTTTTCGCCGGACTATCCCGCGGCGCACTTGGCGCATCTGGAGAAGCGATTATCCAGCGTGTCGAGAAGGCCGATTTGCTCGTGGTCGGAACGCCTGTCTATAGGGCTTCCTACACTGGCGCCCTCAAGCACCTGTTCGACCTGGTCGATTATCGCGCGTTGACGGGCAAGACCGTGCTTCTCGCCGCGACCGGCGGGAGCCCATACCATGGCCTGGTCCTCGAACATCAGCTCCGGCCATTGTTCGGCTTTTTTGGCGCTGTCACCGTCCCTACGGGCGTCTACGGCGCGCCCGACGATTTCGTCGATGGCGAAATCGTCGGCGCAGCCATCATCGAGCGCATTGCAAGGGCTGCCACCGACGCGGTCTCCTTGCTCAACTTCAGTCACGCAAATGCTGCCGTCGCCACCCGCGTCGGCTGAGCCAATCAACAGGGGAAACGACGACATGAGTTCGCATTCCGACGCCATCAAATTCGCCTACTGGGTCCCGAATGTTTCCGGCGGCCTGGTGATCTCCAACATTGAGCAGCGGACAGGTTGGGATATCGACTACAACCGCAAGCTCGCCCAGATTGCCGAGGCCAACGGGTTCGACTATGCGCTGAGCCAGATCCGTTTCACGGCCGGCTATGGGGCCGACAACCAGCACGAATCAGTCTCGTTCAGCCATGCCTTGCTTGCCGCGACCACAACGCTGAAGGTTATCGCAGCGATCCTGCCCGGCCCGTGGAACCCTGCGCTGGCGGCCAAGCAGATCGCTACCATCAACCACCTGACCAATGGCCGCGTCTCCGTCAATGTCGTCAGCGGCTGGTTCCGAGGCGAGTTCGCCGCGATTGGCGAACTCTGGCTCGATCATGACGAGCGCTATCGCCGGTCGGAGGAATTTATCCGAGCGTTGCGCGGCATCTGGACGGAAGACAGTTTCACGCTGAAGGGCGATTTCTACCGCTTCACCAACTATTCCATGAAGCCGAAGCCGATCGAGCCCTTGCCCGAGATATTCCAAGGCGGCTCGTCGCGAGCCGCTCGCGACATGGCGTCTCGTGTCTCCGATTGGTATTTCACCAACGGCAATACCCCGGAGGAGATCCTGAAGCAGGTCGACGACATCCGCACCAAGGCGAAAGCCAACGGCCACAAGGTTAGGATCGGCGTCAACGCTTTCGCCATCGCCCGCGAGAGCGAGCAGGAAGCGCGCGCCGTGCTCGACGAGATCATCGCCAAGGCGAATCCGGAGGCGGTGCAGGGCTTTGCCGATCAGGTCAAGAATGCCGGCAAGGCCTCGCCGGAAGGCGAAGGCAATTGGGCGAAATCCTCCTTCGAGGATCTCGTGCAATACAATGACGGCTTCCGCAGCAATCTCATCGGCACGCCTGAACAGATCGCCGAACGCATCCTGAAGCTCAAGGATGCCGGCGCCGACCTGATCCTGCTCGGCTTCCTGCATTTCCAGGAAGAGGTCGAGTTCTTCGGCAAGCGCGTCATCCCATTGGTGCGCGAACTGGAAGCAGCTCGCGACAGGGAGCTTGTCGCCGCGGAATAGGTCAGGCGCGGCCTTCGGGCCGCCGCCAGCTCTCCTTCAAAAACAGGGACGTTTCATGATTGGTGCTTCGCTGGGAGCCGCCGCATACGAGCGCGCGCCCGAAATTTCCCGCATTCTTGCTGGTGTTGGCCCCGTGGAGGACACGCGCCGGGCGCGCCTGTCGGCAAAGGCTGATGCGATCCTGACGCTGAATGGGATCGGTATTTCCTTTGGCGGCGTCACGGCATTGAGCGATGTCGACCTTGAGGTCAAGAGCGGCGAGATCCGCGCGGTGATCGGCCCCAACGGCGCCGGCAAATCCTCGCTGATCAACATCATCAGCGGCCTCTACCACGCCGACCACGGCACGATCACGATCGACGGACAGCCATTTGCCCGGGTGCCGGCGAGCCGTCTGGCGCGACTGGGCGTTGCACGAACCTTCCAAAACCTGGCGCTGTTCGGCGGGCTTTCGGTGCGTGACAACATCGCGTCCGGCCGCGTCCACACCAGGCGCGCGAGTTTTGTCGAACACATTGCAGGCCTGCCACGCGCCCGGCGCGAGGATGGGGTGATCGCCGAAAAGGTCGATCAGACGATCGTCTTCCTGCATCTTGAGGCCGTCGCCAATCGGCTGGTCGCGACGCTGCCCTATGGCCTGCAGAAGCGGGTCGAACTCGCCCGCGCGCTGGTCGCCGAGCCGAAGATACTGCTGCTCGACGAGCCGATGGCCGGCATGACAGCGACTGAAAAGGCCGAGATGGCTGGCTTCGTGCGTGCGGCGCGCGACCGGCACGGCGTCACCATCATCCTGATCGAGCACGATATCGGCGTGGTCATGGGGCTCTCCGACCGGGTCGCGGTGCTCGACTACGGCCGCAAGATCGCCGACGGCACGCCAGCCGAGGTCAGGGCCGATCCGGCGGTGATCCGGGCTTACGTCGGCACTGTCGAGGGCGAGAATGGCGAGGGCATCTGATGAACTACTATGATTTCCTCTTCGCTATCGAAGTGCTGGTGGGCGGCCTGCTCTCCGGCGTGATGTATTCGCTCGTCGCGATCGGCTTCGTGCTGATCTACAAGACATCGGGTGTGCTGAACTTCGCCCAAGGGTCGATGGTGCTGTTCGCGGCACTCACCTTTGTAAGCCTCGTCGAACGCGGCGTCCCTTTCGCGCTTTCGCTGCTCATCACCTTCGCGGTCATGGTCGCGCTCGGCTTCACCGTCGAGCGGACCGTGCTCAGGCCGCTGGTCAACCGCTCGCCGATGACGCTGTTCATGGCGACGCTGGGCCTCTCCTACATCATCGAAGGTGCCGCCCAGCTTATCTGGGGCACGCAGGTGCACGGGCTCGACCTCGGCATCGACGACACCCCCTTCGAGGTCGGCGGCGTACTGATCTCGTCCTTCGACCTGCTGGCGGCGGCGATCGCCGCCGCCATGGTCGCAGGCCTCAGCGCCTTCTTCTATTGGACGCGGATCGGCCTTGCGTTTCGCGCCGTCGCCGACGATCAGTTCGCGGCCCTCGCCGTCGGGCTGCGGCTGCCTCGCATCTGGGGCACCGTGTGGACGGCGGCCGGCTTCGTCGCGCTGGTCGCCGGGCTGTTGTGGGGCGCGCGTCTCGGCGTCCAGTTCTCGCTGTCGCTGATCGTGCTGAAGGCGCTGCCGGTGCTGGTGCTTGGCGGCTTCGATTCCATCCTCGGCGCCATCGTTGGCGGCCTCATCATCGGCGCCAGCGAGAAGCTGGCCGAGGTCTATCTCGGCCCGTTCGTCGGCGGCGGCATCGAGGGCTGGTTCGCCTATGCGCTGGCGCTGGTGGTGCTTTTGGTGCGCCCCTCCGGCCTGTTTGGCCAGAAAACCGTCAAAAGGGTCTGAACCATGGCCGTGCAAGCTCTCGACACCGCAAGGCTTCCAGTCGACTGGGCGAAACTCGTTCAGAAGCTGGCATTGCCGACCGCCCTGTTCGTCGTCGCCTACGGCGTGGTCCCTGCCTATGCTTCGGGCTATCTGGTCGAGGCGATCCTGCTGCCATTCCTGGCGCTCAGCCTGGCGGCGGTCGGCCTCAATTTGCTGACCGGCTATTGCGGCCAGCTCTCGCTTGGCTCTTCCGCCTTCATGGCGGTGGGCGCGTTCGGCGCCTACAATTTCAACCTTAGGGTCGAAGGCCTGCCGCTGGCGGTGACCATGATCCTGGCCGGAATTTCCGCCGCCGGCTTCGGCGTCGTGTTCGGCCTGCCCAGTCTCAGGCTGCGCGGCTTCTACCTCGCCGTCTCGACGCTCGCCGCCCAGTTCTTCGTGCAATGGGCGCTAACCAAGTTCGGCTGGTTCTCCAACGACAACCCGTCCGGGGTGGTCTCGGCGCCGCACCTGGCCGTCGCCGGTCTTTCGCTCGACAGCGCGACCGGCCGCTATTTGCTTTCGGTGACGACGGTGATCCTGATCACAGTGCTCGTGTCGAGGCTGGTCAACAGCGCCACCGGCCGCAACTTCATCGCCGTGCGCGACAACGAGACCGCGGCACGGGTCATCGGCGTTCCGGTGCTCAAGACCAAGCTGCTCGCCTTCGCGCTGTCGTCCTTCATCATCGGCGTTGCCGGCGTGCTGTGGGCCTTCACCTATCTGCGCACCGTCGAGCCGGCCGGGTTCAACCTCGACCGCTCGTTCCAGATCCTGTTCATCATCATCATCGGCGGGCTGGCTTCGATACGCGGCGCCTTTCTGGGCGCGGCGTTCATCGTCGTCTTCCCGCTCTTTCTGTCCCGGCTCGGCGCCTTCGTGTTCGGCGGCCTGTTCGATTCAGGTGTGCTCGACATGAGCCAGCGCATCGTGCTTGGCGCGCTCATCATCATCTTCCTCATCGCGGAACCGAACGGGCTGTCGGCCCTCTTCGACCGCCTGAAACGACGGATCGGCTCGAGGTCCAGCTGAGCGCCGCTCGACATCCTCTCACGGACCACAACCTCAGGAGATGCAACCCATGACCTTCTTCAGTCACCTACGAAAGGCGGCGATCGCCACGGCCTTCGTCTTCGGCGCGACGGCGGTTCACGCCGACGAACAGTATTTTCCTCTGCAGAGCTACCGCGTCGGCCCCTATGCCGCCGGCGGCACGGGCTTCTTCGGCGGCTTCATCGACTATCTCAACCTGATCAACATCCGAGACGGAGGCGTCAACGGCGTCAAGCTGACCTGGAGCGAAGGCGAGACGCAGTATGAGGTCGAGAAGGGCGTCGAGGTCTACGAACGATTGAAGAGCAATCCCGGCATCGCCGCCTGGAACCCGCTTTCCGTAGGCATCGCATACGCCATGATCGACCGCATCACCGATGACAAGGTTCCACTGATAACCATCAACCACGGCCGCACCGACACGACAGATGGGCGCGTGTTCCCTTACGTCTTCCCGCTGCTGCTCAATCCCTACAGCGAGACCTCCGGCATCGTGAACTACATCGCCTCCAAGGAAGGCGGCCTCGACAAGCTCAAAGGCAAGAAGATCGTGGTGCTCTATCACGGCTCGCCCTACGGCAAGGAGACGATCCCGATCTATGAATTGCTTTCGCAGAAATACGGCTTCGAGCTGTCGCAGATCGAGGTGCCGCATCCCGGCAACGAGCAGCAGGCGCAATGGCTGACGATCCGGCGCGAGCATCCGGATTACGTGGTGCTGCGCGGCTGGGGGGTGATGAACCCCGTTGCCCTGAAAACCGCCCAGAAGACCGGCTTCCCGGCCGACCATATCGTCGGAAACGTCTGGTCCAACTCCGAGGAAGACGTCATCCCCGCCGGCGATGCCGCTAAGGGCTACACCGCCATCACCACCCAGGCCTCGGGCGAGCAGTATCCGGTGGTCCAGGAGATCGTCAAAACCGTCTACGGCGCCGGCAAGGGCAATCTCGAGGACAAGAGCCGCATCGGCTCGGTCTACCATAATCTCGGCATCGTCAATGGCATCCTTAATGTCGAGGCGGTCCGCATCGCACAGGCGAAGTTCGGCAACCGCACGCTGACCGGCGACGAAGTGCGTTGGGGCTTCGAGCATCTCAAGCTCGATCCGGCGCGCGTCGAGGCACTCGGCGCCAAGGACCTGTTCCACTCGATCAACGTCTCCTGGGACAATCACGAGGGTGACGGCTACGTGACCTTCCAGCAATGGGACGGCAAGAAGTGGAATGTCGTCTCCGACTGGATCGCTCCCGACTGGAAGCTGCTGCGTCCGATCATCGAGAAGTCGTCCGAGGCCTATGCCAAGGAAAAGGGCATCAAGATCCGCACAGCCGAGGACGCCGACGCGGTGGTCAGCAACTGAATTTGGTATGGCGCGGCCGACAAATCTGGCCGGCCGCGCCATCCACCTTCCCGAGCGGAGTCATCGATGTCCATCCCGGAATACCCGATACTGTCAGTTAGCAGCGTGGAAGCTGTCTACAACGGCGCCATCGCCGCACTACACGGCGTCGACTTGTTGGTTGGCAGGGGCGAGATCGTCGCGCTGCTCGGCTCCAACGGTGCCGGCAAGACGACACTGCTGCGCGCCGTATCCAATCTCCTTCAGGCTGAGCGCGGCGCCATTACCGCCGGTCGGATCACCTTCGGTGGCGAGGATGTTTCAAGGGCAAGCCCCTCGCACCTAGTCCGCAGCGGCCTTGTCCAAGTCCTCGAGGGCCGGCATTGCTTCCGCTCGCTGACGGTCGAAGAGAACCTCTTCACCGGCGCGCTCGGACGCTCGTCCTCTCGCACTGGCGTCAAGGCCGACCTCGATCGTGTCTATTCACTTTTCCCAAGGCTCGCCGAGAAGCGGCGAACCCGGTCCGGCCTCACTTCCGGGGGCGAGCAGCAGATGACGGCTATCGGCCGGGGTCTGATGTCGCGGCCGAAACTCTTTGTTCTGGACGAGCCGTCGATGGGGCTGGCACCGCTGATCGTCGACGAGATCTTCAGCGCCCTGAAATGGCTCAACCGCGACGAAGGCCTTTCGATCCTCGTTGCCGAACAGAATTCGGCGGTCGCGCTGAAATACGCCGACCGCGCCACCGTGCTCGAGAACGGCGTCAGCGTGCTGGAAGGATCGGCTGCCGACTTGCGCCAGCGCACCGATATCAAAACCTACTACCTCGGCGGCGCGCCGCTTCCACCGCAACATTTTCCCAAGGAGACAGCAGCATGACCATCCAATCCAGGCAGGCGTCGGATAGCCGCAGTGCCGTCCCGCCGGTCGAACGACCCTCTGCCAAGGCGCATGTGATCAAGGCCGATGCCGAGGCAATCGCTGTCGCCGAAAAACTCGCCGCCGAATTCGCCAGGGATGCCTCCAAGCGGGATCGTGAACGCATCTGGCCGAAGGAAGAGCTCGATGCGTTTTCGCAGAGCGGCCTGTGGTCGATCAACGTGCCGAAAGCCTATGGCGGGCCGGAGCTCTCCTATGTGACCCTGTCGAAGGTGATCACCATCATCTCGGCGGCCGATCCGTCGCTCGGCCAGATTCCGCAGAACCATCTTGGCGTCGTCGCCGCTATCCGCACCGTCTCCGACGAGGCGCAGAAGAAGCTGCTTTTCGCTGAGGTGCTGTCCGGCACGCGCTTCGGCAACGCGTTCTCCGAGTTCGGCTCCAAGCGCGCGGCCGACTTCGAGACAAAGTTCGTCGACGCCGGCGACCATGTCGTGGTCAACGGCCAAAAATTCTATTCGAGCGGTGCTCTGCTTGCCCATCTGGTGCCGATCGTGGCCCTCGATGACGAGGGGCGTGCCTGGTATGCCATCGCCGATCGCGGCGCGCCCGGGCTGACGGTCATCGACGACTGGTCGAGCTTCGGACAGAAGACGACTTTGTCCGGCACGGTCCTGCTCGACAATGTCAAGGTGCCCAAAACGCATCTCGTCCCCGGCTATAAGGGCTACGACAGGCCGACGGCCGACGGCGCCATCTTCCAGATCATCCAGGCCGCGGTCGATCTCGGCATCGCCAAGGCGGCGATCGACGAGACTGTCGGCTTCGTGCGCACCAAGTCGCGCGCCTGGATCGACAGCGGCGTCGATCATGCCTGGCAGGATCCTTATACGATCCAGGCGATTGGCGACCTTCGCCTGCGGACCAACGCGGCAGAGGCGGTTCTGGAAAGGGCCGGGCTTGCGGTCGATCGCGCCGTGGCCGACCCGAACGAGAAGACCGTCGCGGAAGCGCAGATCGCGGTTGCCGAATCCAAGATTCTCACCACAGAGATCGCCATCATTGCCACGAACAAGCTGTTCGAGCTCGCCGGCACACGCTCGACGCTGGCCGAGCACAATCTCGACCGGCACTGGCGCAACGCCCGCACCCACACGCTGCACGATCCGGTGCGCTGGAAATACGCGATCCTCGGCAACTACTACCTCAACGACGTAAATCCGCCACTCCATGCCTGGAGCTAGTGAGCGCCTCCAAATCACAGAGGACCATTCATGAGCATTGCCACTCCCGACAGGATCAAGGTCCTGTGGTTTCTGCCGACTCATGGCGACAGCCGCTATCTCGGCACCTCAGAGGGGGGAAGGGCGGTCGACTTGCCCTATCTCACCCAAGTCGCGAAAGCCGCCGATGCCATCGGCTACTATGGCGCGCTGCTGCCGACAGGACGCAGTTGCGAAGATAGCTGGGTCGTGGCGTCGGCGCTGGCACCGCTGACGCAGCGGCTTCGCTTCCTTGTCGCCGTCCGGCCGGGCCTGCAATCGCCGACGCTAGCCGCGCGCATGACCTCGACGCTCGACCGCATTTCCGGCGGACGCCTGCTCATCAACGTCGTCACCGGCGGGGATCCGGTCGAGAACAAAGGCGACGGCATCTTCCTCAGCCATGACGAGCGCTATGAGGTGACGCGGGAATTCCTCGACATCTACAAGGCGGTGCTTCGCGGCGAGACCGTAGCGTTCGCAGGCAAGCACTTCCGTATCGAGGACGGTCGCCTACTGTTTCCGCCCGTGCAGACGCCACATCCGCCGCTCTATTTCGGCGGCTCGTCCGATGCCGGTAACGCGGTCGCCGCCGAACAGATCGACAAATATCTGACCTGGGGCGAACCGCCGGCGGACGTCGCGGCAAAGATTGCCCATGTGCGCGGTCTTGCCGAGAAAGCCGGGCGCCAGGTGACTTTCGGCATCAGGCTGCATGTCATCGTCCGCGAGACCAATGATGAGGCCTGGGCCGATGCCGACCGCCTGATCAGCCGCCTGGACGACAACACGATAACCGAGGCGCAGAAGGTTTTCGCGCGCATGGATTCCGTCGGCCAGTCGCGCATGAGCCGGCTTCATGGCGGCCGCCGCGACAAGCTCGAAATCAGTCCGAACCTGTGGGCTGGCGTTGGCCTGGTGCGCGGCGGCGCCGGCACCGCCCTGGTCGGCGATGCGGCGACAGTTGCGGAACGGATCGACGAATACCGGCGCATTGGCATCGATAGCTTTATCCTGTCCGGCTATCCGCATCTGGAGGAGGCCTATCGGTTCGGCGAACTGGTGTTGCCGTTGTTGCCGCTCGATCATGAAATCTCGACCCGCCCGACGACCGTCAACATGGGACCGTTCGGCGAAACGGTGGCCGGCGACCATCGGCCTTCGGCACCGCGCGCGAGTCAGTCTTGAGCGCCAGAGACTTGGGCAGGGGACCGGTCGTAGCCATCATCGGTGGCGGCTTTTCCGGTGCGGCGACCGCGTTTCATCTTGCGCGGCTGCTGCCCGCCGGTGCTGCCGATATCGTGGTCGTCGAGCCCAGAGACGGGCTCGGCTATGGCCTGGCCTACTCGACGGCCGATCCTTCACACCGCATCAACGTGCCGGCGTCGAGAATGACGCTGATCTCCGGCCAGGACAGCCACTTTGCCGATTGGCTGGAGCAGACCGGCGCGATTCTCGACGATGCCGAGGCTATTGCCGCAAATGGAGCACTCTACCCACAGCGACGCGTTTTCGGGCGCTACGTGGAATCTTATCTCCAACCCTTTCTCTTCGGCAAAGTGATCCGTCATGTCAGGTCCGCCGTCGCGTCAGTCGAGCTCAGTGGCCAGGGCTACATCCTGATTCTCGCTGATGGAAGGACGCTCGCAGCCGACGCCCTAGTGATTGCGGCGACGCATCCGCCACCCGCCTTGCCATCGGCCCTGCGGTCCGTGGCTGCTGCAGCCCGGCTGTTGGCCAATCCCTATGATCTCGGAGGGCTGCAAGCGATCGGCCGCGACGACCATGTGCTCGTAGTCGGCACTGGACTGACGTCGGCGGACATCATTGCCACGCTGGACCGCAATGGGCATCGTAGCCGCATCGTCGCGCTGTCACGTCATGGTTATCGTTCGCGCAGCCACGCGGTGCTCCCGGTCGACCCGATTGGTGATTTCATCAGTCTGCCTTCACGCAGCGCAACAGTGATGCTCAGACGCATCCGGGCCACGATCCTAGATGCCAAGCGTCGGGGCGAAGACTGGCACCCGGTGCTCGATGCCGTCCGACGTCAGGGACAAATCATCTGGCAGGCCCTGCCGCTCGACGAGCAACGCCGCCTCGTGCGCCATTTGCGCACGCTGTGGGATGTGCATCGCTTCCGCATCGCGCCACAGGTCGCGGACGTGCTCGATCGCCGCGTTGCCGAAGGCATGCTCGCCTATCGCGCCGCATCG
The DNA here is from genome assembly GCF_003997065.1 of Mesorhizobium sp. M6A.T.Ce.TU.016.01.1.1. Lineage (NCBI taxonomy): Bacteria > Pseudomonadati > Pseudomonadota > Alphaproteobacteria > Hyphomicrobiales > Phyllobacteriaceae > Mesorhizobium > Mesorhizobium sp. M6A.T.Ce.TU.016.01.1.1. The sequence goes on from NZ_RZTJ01000018.1 coordinate 72,163, forward strand.
ATCGTCGGCGCCGAGCAGGTCGACGGGCGCATTCGCGTCGCGATGCGGCCAAGGCGCCAACCCACTCAGACAACCGAGACGTTCGACAGGGTGGTCGTCACGACCGGGCCGGCGCATGCCGATATTTTCCGGACCAACACAGCAATTGCCGATCTCGGGCGAATGGGACTGGTCCGGCTAGACCCGATTGGCCTTGGCCTGGCGACCGACAGCCAAGGCCGTGCGCTCAGCACTTCCGGCCGACCGACCGACAGCATTTTCGTCAGCGGGCCGCTGGCGCGCGGCAGCGTTGGCGAATTGATGGGAATTCCCGAAGTCACCGCGCATGCCGAGCGTATAGCCGCTGAAATCCACCAATGGCTTGGATACCAAACGGCGTTGCGTCGTAAGGCGTCGTGAAGCTGCAAACACGACGAGGCTATCCAGATGACACTCACCGAGCGTATTGCGAAGTGGAAGCCCATCGTGTCGTAAATAGGCCACTGGTCGCGTGCCGCTCCTGGCGCTTTTAGCAGATCCGCTCGACCTCGGAGGTGCCGATCTCCATGCCCAGACTTCGCACCGGCGTCCACCGCTTTGATGACGATCCGAGACGATCAGCCCACCGCGGCGGGTCGAGAAAGCACTGGGCGGGAAGACGCCTACAGCGAGGCTGCTCGCCTTGTGGCCGCAGAGAGGGAAAGAATCTGCCGCCGGACATCGACTTCAGTGGTTTAGAGAAGGCGGCTCGGCAGCGACCTCTGCGTGAACCCAGACGCCTTGAAAAGCCCGATGCGTCCGGATTTTTGGCGGTGATCTTCATCAAATGCGATGAGCTGCAATTTCTGGCGACGGCCACGCTAAGGGCGGGCCTCCAGCACCATGTTGAACGGTGTCTCCGCGGCGCGACGCAATCGCTTGAAGCCGCCGCCGGTCACAACCTTGCGCAGCCTCGCCTCACCGGCCTGGGCTCCAAGCGCGAGCCCGACTTCCTGCGACACGGACGCGGGCGTGCACACGAACGTGGAAGCGGCATAGTAAACGCGTCCGACGGGATTGAGGTTCGCCGCCAGATGATCATGCGCGAACGGCTCGACGATCATCCACGTGCCATCCGGCTTGAGCGATCCGTGGACATGGGTGGCGGCGCCCGTCGGGTCGCCCATGTCGTGAAGGCAATCGAAGAATGTGACGAGGTCGTAGGTTCCGGGATAGCTCTTGGCGGCCGCGACGTCGAACCGCGTGTTGACGCCGACGCCGGCTACCTCGGCCGCCTTGCGGGCGCGCTCAATCGAAGGGGCATGATAGTCGAAGCCGACGAAGCGCGAATTGGGGAAGGCCTGTGCCATGAGCACGGTCGATGCACCATGACCGCATCCAACATCCGCGACGTCCACGCCGCGTTCGAGCTTCTCGACGACGCCCTCCAAGGCCGGCAGCCAGGAGTCGATCAGATTGGCATTGTAGCCTGGACGGAAGAACCGTTCCGTACCGCGAAACAGACACGCGCTATGATCGTGCCACCCGACGCCATTGCCGGACTGGAATGCCTGCCTCACCTTTTCTTCATCGAGCCACAGCGCGGACAGGAACTCGAATGCGCCTGCCATGAAGGCCGGGCTGTCTTCATCGGCGAACACCAGCTCTTGCTCGGCGTTGAGATAGAATTTGTCGCTCGCTTCGTCGTAGTCGACGTAGCCCGCCGCCGCCTGCCCGGAAAGCCATTCCCTTACGAGGCGTTCCTGGGTGCCGGTGCGTGTCGAAAGTTCGGCGGCCGTCATCTTGCCGCCTTCGCGCAATGCCTTGAACAGGCCGAGTCTGTCCCCCAGCAGGACTCCCGCGCCCGTTGCGATCGCACCGAGATCGCCGACCATTTTCCCCAAGAATGCGTCCAACTTTTCCTGATTCGCTTCAGACATCTGAATCTCCCTTTGGGTTCAATCTCTCCAGGCGACGGAGCCGTGCTCGTCATGAGGCGCCTTGAGCATCAGATGCTCGAAGACATGCAGATATCCCCGGCGGCTCATCCGCGCTGCCGATCCTGCACCAGACCATATGGGTGACGACCGGCGCGGTGGTCGGGAATGACAGCCACCTCCATGCCGTTGAAAAGCAGGAAATCCGTCACTTTGCCCTCGTCGGTAACCGGCGGAGCCGGAGTGGTCGTCACCAGGGCAAGCCCTGTTGCAGCAGGTATCCTTGGGCAGCCTGTCATAACATCGATGACTCCGGTTGTGGTGCCGGGGCGGGCGATCAGGGGCCAAGTGATTGTTCCGCGGCGGCTGTATGTTGTGGTAAGGTGATCATGCGAATTCTTGTTGGTCGGTCACGTGTTTTGCGGATGACCCGCATGTACTGTGCCAAATGAGAAAACCATTCAAACGCAATCCAGTAGATCTGACTGTATCCGACATTGTCGGAATTTGGACATCGCCGAACGCGAAGCGCTCGGGGCTTGTGACGATACTTGAGCGTGCTGCTTCGGAGGAGGGATGCGCCTCGAACCGGCCGCGAGGCCTTTTTCTGGCAACGGATATTCCGGCCGGGTTAGGCCGCGAGGAAAGCGACGGTGAATAAGAGGTAGAGGACCAACCGTTTTGAGCAGGTAGTTGCCGTGTTGCGCCCCCAGGCAAAGGCCAGCACCACGGAGCAGTATTTCTGGTGGCGATACTACAACGCCTTTAAGTGCCGGTTACCCGTTTTTACCCAGTTGGCCTGGTGCATTCAGAGCGAGGTCGTTGGAAACCGCTTATTGTGGCTATGGGCGAACTCGGGATGGAGGAGTGGGCGATTATATATTTGACAAACCCAACGGGATGAGCGATAACGATTCCAAGGAGTTAAAGCCATGTCCGTTTTGTCCCGCCCCTACTTCCACGACGAAGCCGCCGCATTCGAGCATGTAGAGGCGATGCTTTGGCCGCAGGGTCCGGTCTGCCATCACTGTGGATCAATGGATAAGCACTACAAGCTGGCTGGCGTTCGCTCCAAGCCTTCGAAGAAGAACCCGCACGGCGTCGAGCGCCATGGCCTCTACAAGTGCTCGGCCTGCCGTGCCCAGTTCACGGTTCGCATGGGCACGATCTTCGAGGAAAGCCATTTGCCCCTGCACAAGTGGTTGCAGGCCATCCACCTTATGTGCTCGTCAAAGAAGGGCATTTCCTCGCACCAGCTCCACCGCGTTCTGGAATGCACCTACAAGACGGCTTGGTTCCTGTCGCACCGCATTCGCGAGGCCATGCGCTCGGATGACTTCACGCCTATGGGCGGCAACGGCAAATTCGTTGAGGTTGACGAAACCTACATCGGCCGCCTTGCTGGCGTTCCGAAGCAGAGGACCGGCGCGGCTCACAAGAACACCGTGCTTACCCTTGTGGAGCGTGGCGGCATTGCCCGCTCATTCCATATCGACAGCGCTTCGGTTGCCCGCGTCCTGCCGATCGTCAACGCCAACATCCACAAGGAAAGCGTCTTCATGTCGGACGATGCGCGCGTGTACGACAACATTGGTCCCGAGTTCGCAGCCCATGGCAAAATCAATCATGGCCGCGAGGAATACGTTCGCGGCATCGTCCACACCAACACCGTGGAAGGCTATTATTCGATTTTCAAGCGCGGCATGAAGGGCGTTTACCAGCATTGCGCCGAACACCATCTGCACCGCTATTTGGCTGAGTTTGATTTCCGCTACTCGAACCGTTCGGCCATGGGCATCGAGGACAACGTTCGCTCGCTCATCGTCTTGAAGGGCACCAAGGGCAAGCGCCTGACTTATGGGGGGCCTCGTCAAAGCGAGGCATGAGCACTGCCGCAAGCCGGTCCAGTTGAAGCTGCCGCTATGGAAGTACGAAAAGCGGAAACGGCGCTGCTAAAGGCTCATTTCGGAACCGGAATGAACAATCAAGTGACACCCGCTTGATTTGGTTGACGAACTAAATCATATTGCTGATGCGGTTGGCACCCAATGATAAGCGCCCCGGGGCGCTCCTCTAAAAAAGGTAGTTGGGAGTGCGGCCGCTTTTTTCTTGTCAGTAGTAGTGCTTGTCGCCGTGCTTCCACAGGTCGAATTCGTACGTGATTTTGTCACGGATGAGTTCATAGGAGCGGGTATCCTTGCCGCCCGATTCCCATTTTCGTTGGATGGCCCAAGTGCAATAGTCGGCTATCTGCAAACATGGATCTGTGTTGGCAGGCCAGAACGCAACCCGCCAGCTATCACTGCGAATCTTCTGCTTCACTACGTCCCTTACAGAGTCCTCGAATGCGATCCGCTTTTTCTTGGTTCCGATAGACGCGACGGTGATCATGATTTCGTTGGCCGCCTTAAGATAAGCATCGGACGAATTCTGAAAATGGAAATGCCAACCGATCTTGTAAAATCGATCCTCTGTGACTCGCACCTTTGGAATGGCTTTGGACTTTTCCATCATGGTCGCTTGGATGGTGAACTTCTCATTCGCCAGGACATCAAAGACAGCGTTGCGCACCTCTTGCCGATCGGTCGTGGCGTGGAAGTAGTCGCCTAGCGGCGCACCTTGCCAAGCTAGGTCACGTCTCAACTCCTGAAGTTTGATGCCTATGCTGCAATCGGGTAGAATGGCCGTGCAGACGATGTAATAGCGGCTGACATTTTGCGCCTTGGAGAAATTGAAACAGCCAGCTTCATCGGCGAACAGAAAGATTCGACTCATGCCAGACAAAGAAGCAGCACAGATCGAAAAGTTCAAGCAAGCAGCGCGTGAACTGGAAACCGACCAGTCAGAGGAAGCCTTTGACCGCGTGTTGAAGAAGGTGGTGAAGGCCGCGCACCCTAAGGACGACAAGGCACCGCCGCAGCCTAAGAAGGCCTAGTCATACGGGCTGGGTGTTGACCGGTTAGCTTAGCCTTTTTTCGCGTCCGCCTTTTGGCCAGCAAACCGTCCTTCATATCCCTTTGTGGGAGTGCCAAGCGTCTGCTCAAAAATCAATTGGCAGATCTTCATCCCTATCCGTAACCGCACCGGCAGCTTGTTGTGGTTTACCATCTCAAGTCTGATCTGACCGGTAAAACCAGCATGAATGGTAGGGGCCGTCAGGTGGATGCCAATGCCCAATCTGGCCAGCGAACTCTTTCCTTCCACTCTCGCGGCAATCCGAGAATGAATTTTCAGCTCAACCACTTCACGAGTCCAAGCTAGGACCATCTGGCCGGGCTTAAATTCGTAACCGGCATCGGGATCAATCTTGATGGGACTGGTTGTCTCAACCATCACCTCTTCGTGATTGTATCCCTTCTCCGAAGGATCGATGCAAATACCCAAGCCAATCTTTGGGTCTTTAAAAACGGTGAGCAAATCACCGAGAGTTAGATCGAGGCTGGTGGAACTGTAATATGATAGGTCAGGGACGGGCTCTATTCTTATCGCTTCTGTACTGATTGCGATTTGGATTTCTCTGTCGGTAAGTATCATAGCCCGTCCCCCCGTTTAGTTTTTTAGTCTACGACTAACCCTTGCGGAACCCACACCCGCCATGAACCATTGATTGTCTCGCGGGGCAACTCAACTAAGAGATTTGAGTCCTCACGATCAACTGGCCAACCAATATCCAAACTATCGCCACTCAGCGAGCGATGGTGAACCACCAGACGTTCTGTTCCCGCTACTGTGTCAAGCGATACAACCACCTCGCCAGGATGGTTTCCTTCGCCGATCTGTTTGACCTTTAGTTTCATCAATAACCCTCCATGCTGCTTTTAGTTCTTTTTTTCACAAGATCGAATCGACGTTGATTCGCATATGGTCTCGACACGGTTTCGTCACATTCTCCGTGGGAGTGCTTTCTGAGTCACAGGGAACATAACATGAACAGTGTGGCCCAGATTTGACAACTAAGCGAATCACAACGTGTTTCAAGTGTCGCCGGCGCTGGGTTAATGAACCGTTCGCCGGGTTTGTCAAATATATAATCGCCGAGGAGTGGACCCAAAAATTGGCAAAATGCCCCAGGGAGGATTACATGGGTCGCTCATTCCCCGTACTCGTTACAGGTGCGCGTCGCTACGCAAACAGCTTGCTTTTGACTTGGCGTTTTTTGCCGTCTCGGCATCGCTCACTAATTCGGCCGCTGCCGACACCGTGAACTGGCGTCAATTCGAAGGGACCAGCATAACTTGGGCCTACGACATCCACCCCTATGCGGATGCTCTCGCTGCGCAACTTCCGGAGTTCGAGAAGCTGACCCGGCATCAAGGTCACGCCGGAACTCTACCCAGACGATTCTTACTGGAACAAGATGACGATCCAACTGACGACGAAGTCGCCAGCATGGGATGTGTTCGGCACTGGCATTCAGCCCGCGTAGGACCTCGCTCCGAGTGGCGCCCTGGAGCCGCTGGACAAATACCTGAGCGATCCGAAGCTTACCGATGCTGGATACGACTACATTACGTGGACATGATCAAGAAGTGCGCGGCTCCTTCCTTCGCCAATGATAACTGGTACCAGGTCGTGGACGGCATCTCGTCCGGCCGCACCGCGATGACGATCGACTCAAATATGTTCGGCTTCTGGAACGATGTTGCGGGGAAGCCGGCATCCGGCAAGATCGCCTTCGCTCCGCCGCTGCACGCACCGAGCGCCACGAGCTTGGATTCTGACATCTGGATCTGGGCTCTCGCCATGAACGCGGCTTCCGAAAAGAAGGGCACGGCCTGGCTGTTCATCCCGTGGGCCACCTCCAAGCAGGTGGCGCTCAAGGGTGCCCTTGCCTGCCAGCTCGTCAATCCGCCGCGCACGTCGACCTGGCAGGACGACACCTGGACTAAGTACGCTTCGCAGCCCGAGTTCAACAACTTCGTTGACAGCTTCAAAAAGATACAGGACCACGCCGCGCTGGCTTTCACACCGCGTGTCGGCTTCGGCGAAGCCATGAACGCATGGGCCGTGGCGATGCAGAAGATGGTAAACGGCGATGACGTCGAGACGACGTTGAGGGCGCTTGCCGAAGAAATCCGCACTGGCCTCTGATCAAAAGGAACAGGGCAGTACTATTGCACTGCCCTGTTCCCGCCAACGGCGGAGATCACGCCGTGTCACCCCAAGCACTTAAACCCAGCGTGCCGATGGCAGCCGAAGGACCTGGCGCGCGCGCCTCGTCCGGTTCGGCTTCGCTGGAGGGGCGTTCCATCGACTGTTTCAGCCTTGCAATCATCCAGGCGCTGGCCAAAAGCCAGATGGAGCGCCGGCTCAGGAACCGGCGCAAAAACTCGAGCCTGCCGGCGCTGATCGAGCTGGTGCTGGCGCGGCCGCTGGTGTCGGCAGGTCTGGTCGCGGCCGAGCTGAAAATTAGCCAGCGCGCTGCGCTCGGGCTGGTGCCGAACTCGGCATCCGTGAGGTGACCGGCAGGGGGCGCTACCGGGCGTGGGGCCCCGTTTAGCTGCGGCGGGCTTTGGCGAAAGCGACAGCACTGATGATTTTTGCTGTACGCTCATTCTCCCTCATCTGCGCGTTGACAGAAAACCAGCAGCCGAGGGTCACAGCACGCTGTGCTCCCCGCGATTTCCGGAAAACCAATGAAAAACGACTTTGATCGATCGCGCGGGACGTATCATTCAACCATGTCGAGAACGGGCGTGACGGCACGTACACTATGGACCGAGAGAACTTTGTCTGGCGACTTTGCGCACGCCTGCAGAACTCTTCGGAAAACTTCCTTCTGTTGATCCAATGATCGTAATGAGCTGGAGTGGCATCGCCGCTCTCCTCGGTTCTTGCTCTCTCAGTTGAACTTGATGCTAGCCTGCACGAACACGCCGTAGCGCTTTGCCTTCCAATCGTCGGCCTGCGGGGAACCACGACCGCCCATTGCCTCTTCGAAATGAGCGGTGCCGTTATTCGCCACGGCCCAAGACCGCCTCGAGCTGGACGCCATGCCCATCGCCGTCTTCGGGAATTAGCTTGATCTTGGGGCGCATGTGGTGCTGATCTTTGCCGTCGAGCCGCGTGAAGAGGAACGCCACGTCACCAGAAAGGCTGAGTCGCTCGGTGAGTTGCGTCTGCCCGGCCAAGCCGAGTCGCAGCGAATGCCAATCGTTGTCCTGGCTGATGAGGTTGACGTAGGTGGGACGGTTGGCACACAGGTTCCCCAGTTGGTCGCCTGCTGCGTGCAACCGAAAGCGTCGTAGCTCTCGTGCCAGAAATTGTTGCCAACAAAAGCACCGATGCGGTAGCGCGGCGAGTTCAAGAAATTATATCCAAGATCGGCGGTGAAATAGCTGACGCCGCCCCCGCGCTGATCACTGAATGTGTTTGAGTAGCCCCCCATTTCCGTAAGAAGTCCTCGTCATGAGAAAACCCTCCCTGATGCCGCCCGCACCGAGGAGGCCTTTACGAAAATGCCAGTCGGATTGTGGATCGCGTTGAAGAAGACTTCACTCGAACTCGCGTCTAGATCGTCATAGGTGAGCCGCGAGACCAGGTACCTTTATGATTGTAAAGTTCCTTCGATGCTTTGCCGGTACTGGGCCAGTAGCGTAGTCCACCCTCGAACGAAAAGACTGAGGCCGCCGACCCGGCTACCGACGCCGACTCGCAATCACCGGCACTCGACGGCGGTTCGGAACTTCTCGGTGCCGCAGCGCCGGCCAAGCCGGACGGGCCCGGTGAAAAATTCGTCGTCGAGGGCAAGGCGCCCGCTGCTTCGCCCGGCCGCGCCGACGATTTTTCTTGGCCGCCAAGGCGGCAGCCTGCGGCCGGGGCCACAACCGAAACGACCACGGCGATCAGTCCGTAAGCTGCCCGGGGCAGCGGAAGGGCGGAAAGCGCCTTCAGGTGGCCGCACAAGTAGGGTCTCGAGACGGACTCAGCGCGGCAGCACGCTCGATCCCATCAGCGCCTCATCGATGGCGCGCGCCGCCTGGCGGCCCTCGCGGATCGCCCAGACGACCAGCGACTGGCCGCGCCGCACGTCGCCCGCGGCATAGAGCTTTTCGACGCTGGTCCTGTAGTCCCGGTCATTGGCCTCGACATTCTTCGAGCGGCGGCTGTCAATGGCGATCTTCATCTGGCCGGCCAGTTCCGACACCGGCCCGCGAGCGGCTGGCCCGGCAAAGCCGATGGCGATGAACGCGAGATCGGCGCGGATGACGAATTCGGTGCCGGCGATCGGCTTGCGCTTTTCGTCGACTTCGCAGCATTTGACCCCGGTCAGCTGGCCGTCTTCGCCGATGAATTCAAGCGTCGCCACCTGGAATTCGCGCTCGGCGCCTTCGGCCTGCGAGGATGACGTGCGCATCTTGGTCGCCCAGTAGGGCCAGACCGACAGCTTGTCTTCCTTTTCCGGCGGCTGCGGCCGGATGTCGAGCTGGGTGACGCGCACCGCGCCCTGGCGGAAGGCGGTGCCGACGCAGTCGGAGGCAGTGTCGCCGCCGCCGACGACGACGACATGCTGGCCGCCGGCAACGATCGGGCGCGATGGCCATGCCACCGACTGGATCGGCTCGCCGCCGATACGCTTGTTCTGCTGAACCAGATACGGCATCGCGTCGTGCACGCCGTCGAGATCATCGCCTGGGATGTTGGCCGGACGCGGTGTTTCGGAACCGCCGCAATAGAGGACCGCGTCATATTCGGCGAGCAGTTCGGCGACCGGCTTGTCGACGCCGACATTGACGCCACAATGGAAGCTGACACCTTCGCCCTGCATCTGCTCGATGCGCCGGTCGATATAATGCTTCTCGATCTTGAAATCGGGGATGCCGTAGCGCATCAGCCCGCCCGGCCGGCTCTCTCGCTCATAGACGTGAACGTCATGGCCGGCGCGACCGAGTTGCTGGGCAGCGGCCATGCCGGCCGGCCCCGAGCCGATGACGGCGACGCGCTTGCCGGTCTTCCGTTCCGGCGGATAGGGCCGGATATGGCCGGTTTCATACGCCTTGTCGGCGATCGCCTGCTCGATCGTCTTGATGGCGACCGGAATGTCCTCGAGGTTCAGCGTGCAGGCTTCCTCGCAAGGTGCCGGACAGATGCGGCCGGTGAACTCCGGGAAATTGTTGGTCGAATGCAAGTTGCGGATCGCATTGTCCCAGTCGCCATTGTAGACGAGGTCGTTCCAGTCCGGGATCTGATTGTGGATCGGGCAGCCGGTCGGCCCATGACAGTACGGAATGCCGCAATCCATGCAGCGCGCGGCCTGCTTCTCGACCTCCTTGTCCGACATCGGCAGCGTGAATTCGCGAAAATGCCGGATGCGGTCGGAAGCCGGCTGGTACTTGTGCACCTGCCGGTCGATCTCAAGAAACCCTGTTACCTTGCCCATAGTCCAGTTCCTGCTGTCCAGATGGCGCGCCTGGCGACGCCCTGCAGCTGGATCAGATGGGGCATCCCGTCCACACATGGGCCGCACCAAGTTGCCCAAAATTCGACTATGTACACTTGCCGGGCTCAAAGCTCGTGAGGGGCTCGCCATGCAGCCAGTTCTCGACTCTAATCGAAGGAGCCGGGGACTCCATCTGCAATACCACGTTGCGGCCCAAAGCTATTTCCAAAGGTTTCTGCACGAGCTGGTTTCCTCTCAGAGACGGCACACGGGTTCAGGGAGGAGCGCATCGCTCGTCTTGCCCCATTGAGTGCAGTCACAGTCACTCAGTCTCAAAAGCCATGCCAACGCGCTCAGCGCGCAGTTAGCGCCCATTGCTTCGAAAAACCTCGTCAGTGCCCAGATGTTGGTTGTAATGAACCTGACATTTGTCTGACGCTGTCAGCTTTTGGACACGCGATCACGCGCTTCGTGCCGCCAGAAGGCCAGGCCGAGCCCTGTGTTGCCAGCGGTCGCTTCGATGATTGTACCGCCCGGCGCGAGCTGGCCACGCTGTTCGGCATTAACGATCATCGACAACGCAATGCGATCCTTGATCGATCCGCCGGGATTCTGGCTTTCGAGCTTGACGAAGAGACGACACCTGCCGGTATCGAATCTCTTCAGTTCGACGACCGGCGTCTCCCCAATCAGATCGAGCACTGACAAATGGCGGACGCAGGCGAGAGGACGCCTTTGTCGACGGTCGGCGGAACATCTCGAGGCTCATGCGGCTGCGGTCTCCAGAATGTCGGCATAGTGCCGTTGCGCAATATCGGGATGCGAGCGCAGTCGGCTCTTCAGCAGTTGCGGAACAGTGGATTGTCGGGGTCGCTGGCGGGGCACCCGCTTCGGCAGCCAGTTCAGGCGGCAGGTCAAGAAACCGTATGTCGGCATCAAGCCGCGCGCCGAAGAAGAAGGGAATCGAAACAGTGCCCTTCGAAAGACCCAGGGCGACGGAAATCATTGCATCGGGCGAGTTCATGCGCCTGAAGCAGCGCTGGCTGCAACTGCTTCATAGCGACAGGCGGGCGGAGACTCTAGCGGGGCTTTCGCCGCTTGGTTGATTGAGGCTCTCGACGAAGCCACTAAGATTCGGCGGCCGATAATAGCTTGCTGCTCATTGGGACGCCGACCAACGCCGGGATTGAGAAAGGCAACCCTGCCCCACAAGACGGGTGTCACACGTGCGGTGCGTCCGCTCGTCGCGCCGGATGGTCTTTGAGACCTGGGTTCACGGCTATTCAGATGCACCCCTGTCGGCTTTTCGGTGCAGGCCGCCAGGCGGGTGTTGCAGCAGCGGCAATTAGTTTGAGAGCGTGCGAGCACGGGGCTGCATAGTGAGATCATTTGCCGGCGTGGGGACCAAGGTGTGGCGCAGCCTTAGAGAACTCAACACCGAGACCGGAGCAACGGAGACGGCTCTTTCGTCGAGACAGTTTAATTTGGAACATTATTTCTATGTTTTAGTCGATTATCTTGTTCAATAGCTCTGTCGACTAGCGGTGAGACTTTTCAACGCAGCGCGGACATCCGCTGGCCGGATGTCACTTGCTATCCCTTTCAAGATAAAACAGGAGACCCGCATGAGCAATCCAGTCCTCGTCAACCGGACCATTCCTGACTCCGACGTTGTACCGCTGACCAGCCGTGTTGGAGCTGAAATCAGAGGCGTTCGCCTTGGCGGAGACCTTTCGGACGCAGCGATAGCAGCCATCAACCAGCTTCTTCTAAAACACAAGGTGATCTTCTTCCGCGGCCAGGAGCATCTCGACGATGCGGAGCAGGAATTGTTCGCGCGGCGTCTGGGTAACCTTGTACCTCATCCCACGCAGGGGCCGGCAGCCGGCACGGCCTCAATCCTCAATCTCGATTCCGGCCGTGGCGGTGGCAGGGCAGACCAGTGGCATACCGATGTGACTTTCGTCGATGCCTATCCGAAATTCTCGGTCCTACGTGGCGTCGTCATTCCGGCGGCGGGGGGCGACACGATCTGGTCCAACACGCACGCCGCGTACGAGAATCTGCCGGCGCCGCTCAAAATATTGGCGGACAATCTGTGGGCTATTCATAGCAATGCCTACGACTACGCAGCCGTGCGCCCGCGCGCCACAGCCGAAGAGAAGAAGCACTTCGAGGAAGTCTTCACATCGACGATCTACGAGACCGAGCATCCGGTCGTGCGCGTCCATCCGGAAACCAGGGAGAAGTCGCTGCTGCTCGGCAATTTCGTGCAGCGCCTCGTCGGCCTTTCCAAGAGCGATTCCGCCAAACTCTACGAGGTGTTCCAGTCCTACGTCACTGCCCCGGAAAATACCGTGCGGTGGCGCTGGCAAGTAGGCGACGTCGCTATCTGGGACAACCGTGCTACCCAGCATTATGCGGTCAACGACTATGGCGACCAGCACCGGGTTGTGCGTCGCGCTACGGTTGACGGTGACGTTCCGATCGGCGTCGACGGTCGCCGCAGTATAACCCATGTCAAGGCAGCCAAGGCGGCGGCGAAGGCAGCCTGACCGTCTGAACAGGGTAAAGATGAAAACTTCGTATCGCCGCGGCCATATCGCGCTGCTTAACCGCCCCACAAAGCCTTATGATTTCCGAGAAGCAAGGCGAGTTGCGGGCTCGAGGCTTGGCCCGAAATCGAGGTCCTGCAGCGTGGCGCATGGCTCGAGTCGCTGCTCGTGGCCCCGCTGCAGCGGTACAGGTCCCCCGCCGCCCCACCATCTCGCCCGCCCTGCACCTCGGATAGCGATCATTCACCGTTTGTTCATTATGATAGCGCACGATCATAACTGGACATGCTGGTAGCTCGTACATGCCTGAAGGCCCTGCGCGCCGACCCAGCGCCGGGGCCTTTTTACTTCCGCAAAATCGATTCCAGCAACGCGGGCACTTCGCAGGATGTCGCAATCCCGCGCTTGCGATGATACGCCGCACAGCGAATTGCGCGAGTCAACGAATTTGGGTTTCTCAAATATAGAATCGTCGATACCGATCCTGATGGATCGAGCCTCGACGACGAAGTCAACCATCTTCAAACGGAATTATTCAACATTGCCGAGAGCTCCCGGTGTGCCGTCGAAGCCGACATTCGGGAGGTCAGCGGTCACCAACGATCATGGTGATCGCCAGCATCTTTCGTATTCACATGACCGTCGGCCTGGTACTTTCCCGAGGCCATGACATGAGTGGGTCTTCCAAGCACCGATTTGGCCCGGTAAGATTTGCAGGGGGCGCGGACAAGCGGATGAACAAACGGAATGATGCTGGAAAACTGCGCGCCTGCTGGGGATTTAGCCGACCGTCGATAGGGACGTAGCCCTGGTCGACGGCTTTCTGAAGGGCAAGAGTTTCGCCGACCTGGCTCAGGAACATGGCTTGTCGACAACGAGGGTGCGCCAAATCATCGAGAAGGCCGATCGGCTCGTGGGCCGCGCATTCAGACCAAGACTGAAACGTCCAACGCCTCGCCTCGATCCGATTTCATGGTCGACTATCCCTATGTGTGCAAATTGGCCGAGAAGCACCGGCTGGCTAGCGTCACGCCGCATCATTCTTTGCGGAGCTGGAGCGCGCGGGATCGCTGGAGCGGCTGGTGAAAGCGGTTGCCGGGGCGCACGCCAACAACAACACGTGAGCTGGCGCCTCGTGTGGCAAAAGGAGAGGGCGAGAGCCCATGGCCTGCAATGAAGCGATCAAGCATTGCGATCGTGGAACCAAGCTGCCCAGTCGACCATCCGGACCGCGGCCTTCAATGCCAGCTCGCCTTGGAATCGGCCTTCCAGGAATTGGCTGAGCGCGCAGCGGAATCCGGCTGGACCGAGGAGATAGCCACGCGCTCCTCGAACTCGCCGGCGCGCGCCTCAGGAGCGACTCCGCCAATGACGAGACTGAGAGGACGATTAATCGTGCCAGGGCAACGAGAGAGCGGCAGGTTCAAGAAGCTTCGCCTGACCCGATAGGAACGTCGCTGCGCCAATAAAATTGGCGGTGAAGGCTGACCGCGGCCGAGTCGGGCAAGCGAGCGAAGTGCTGAAATAAGGGCGTGAGAATCCAAGACATCGTTTGTAGAGAGCATCGAGCTTCGCGAGATTGTGGTACAGGATCGACCGCAGGTGTTCTCGGAGCGCTCGCAGAACCCGGGATTCTTCCGCGGCACCCCCCAAGGCGAAGAACGGTCAGAGTTGCACGATAACGCTTAAAAGCGAGCCTTCCTCCGAAAGTCTGCGCGCGCAGTTCCACGGTCCGATACGCCTTCATAGCTATTCCAATCGCCGCGCCCATTCTCTCCCGGATCAGGTCCAGCGGGTCTGCAGTGCATGCGCCCCCAAAGTGGACGCCATTGGGCCGGGTGAACCGGCCTCGATTGCGCGCCGAAGGCCCGTTCCAGGCCCGGAAATCCGGGTCCGTCAGGGCGAGCGCGTGCGGGTCGAGGTAGAGAACGGCCTTGCCGAGAAAACGACCGTGCACTGGCATCGCGTGCGTGTGCCACATGCCATGGATGGCGTGCCTCACCTCACGCAGAAGCCGATTGGAGCGGGCGAGCGCTTCGTCTACGAGTTCGACGCCGTCGACGTCGGCATCTGCTGGTATCACCCGCACCAGCGGAGCTTCGAACAGGTCGGGCGCGGACTTTATGGTCCGCTGATCATCGAGGAACCGAAGGCGGTGCGGGCCGATCGCGAGGTGACCTGGATGCTCGGTGACTGGGGGCTGACGAAATCTGGCGCAATCAGCGAGGATTTCGGCAACCGGCACGACATTCACCACAATGGCCGCGTCGGCAACACGGTTACCATCAATGGCCGCGTGCCGGATACCTTTGCGGTCAGAAAGGGCGAGCGCATCCGGCTGCGGCTGATCAACGCCGCCAATGCACGCATCTTCAGTCCCGACTTCACGGGTTTTCAGGCCGGCCGTCATCGCGCTCGACGGCCAGCCGGTGACGCCACACGCGCCGGAGGCGGGTGGTGCTGGGTCCCGCAATGCGCACCGATCTGATCCTCGACATGACGGGCAAGCCGGGCAGCCGGCTTTCGATCTTCGACCAGTTCTACGAGGGGCTGGAATATGAGCTCGTCGATCTTGTTTATTCCGACACTCCGCTTAGGGCACGTGTGCCTGATTGGCCGCTGACCCTGCCGACCATTCCGCTGCCGGAGCCGGACCTCGATACAGCGTCCCGCAACGAAGTCGTCTTCACCGGCGGCATGATGGGCGAGATGGTGGCGCAGGACATGGGTGAAAGCATGGGTCCGGGCGCATGATGCAGGACGATGAATTCCGGCACCGCCTGGTTCATCAACGGCGTCGCCGCCGACGAGGCCAATCACGACATGAAGCCGGGGCTGACGCTCTTGCGGAATAAGAGCCACGTCATCGCCACGACCAACGCAACCGCGTGGCATGATCCGATCCATCTCCACGGCCATTCCTTCCGGGTGATTTCCCGCAACGGCCAGCCCACCCCACGTCGCGAATGGCAGGACACGGCGCTGGTTTCGCCGCGCGAGAAGGTCGAGATCGCCTTCGTCGCCGACAATCCCGGCAATTGGATGTTCCACTGCCACGTTCTCGAACACCAGGCGGCCGGTCGCCTGACCAGTCCACAAGCCGAAGGAGAAGCAAAAATGTCCAATACCCTGATAGCTCTTGTCCTCGCCTCGATCCTGTCAGGCGCCGCTCCGGCGTTCGCCGGCGAAAGGACGTCACGCTCTACAAGAACCCGCAATGCGGCTGCTGCGAAGGTTATGCCGGCTATTTGCAGGAAACGGCTTCGCTGTCACCGTCAAGGCCGACGCACGACCTTTTCGCCATGAGCCGCGAAGAGGGCATTCCGCCGGAAGCCGATGGCTGCCTTCTCTCGTTCATCGACGGCTATGTGGTGAGCGGCCATGTGCCGGTCGGCACGGTCAACAAGCTCTTGACCGAGCGGCCCGACATCAAAGGGCATGACGCTGCCCGGCATGCCGATGGGCTCCCCCGGCATGAGTGGCACGAAGGAAGCGCCCTTCGAGATTCTCGAAATCCGGAAGTCTGACGGGACCGGCGGCGTCTACGCCACGGAATAGGAGGCTTCGATGATGGAATGCATGAGCGGCATGATGATGTTCGGCATGGGCCTGGTGTGGCTGCTTGTCGTCGTCGTGCTCGTCTCGGGACGGCCGCGCTGATCAAGTACCTGTTCTCCAGCGGCGGCAAAGGAGAAGGGCGTCGGTCCTCTTATCGATGCGTGGCCGCGGCAGGCCTCGGATTGGTCTGGACATTGCCTTGGCTCGCCAACCGGATGGCCGGTGGCGCCCCGGCCGCGGCGATAGCGCTAGGCAAGACGGTTTTAGCCAGGCGAAGGTCAGCGCGATTGGAAAGCCCGCTGCCTTCGGGACGCATGCCGGCGCCGGGACCGGCCGCGGTCGTCGGCGGCGGCTACCAGAGCGACATGCCGGGCTTCGGGAATGTCCTCACCGACGAGGAGATCCGGGCCGTTCTGGCCTTCATCAAAAGCACATGGCCCGAGCGGGAACGCGCCTATCAGGCAGATGAGCCGCCGGGAGCGGGAGCAGACACAGTGAGACCAATCCTAGCCGCGGAGCCCTCGAACGCCCCCAACCGGAATGCATTGTCCATGAAAGCGAAACCGTCGCTTGCGATTCAATTTCTGGCGCTGATCCTCGCGACCTCCGCGCTGGCCCACCATCCGGGCGCCGATCTCGACAAGATGAGGGACAGCGCGGAGAGGTTCTTCCAGGCGGTCGACAAGCAGGCCGCGCAACCTTTCGAACTGGCCGACGCGGACGGAAGGGCCGTCCGCCTTTCCGATTTCTCCGACAAGATCGTGGTGCTCTACTTCATGACGAGGTAACCTTGGAAGAAGAAGGCGACGGCCACTGGCGGCAGGATGGCAAGCACGCTGGCCGCAAAAAGCGGCCCATACTCATAGAAGCGGGCCGGTTCTGTCGCAAATCGTGCTTTGGGCCACAACTGGACGCTTTCGCGCGCTTATGGACCAGCTCACATGTCCAACAACGCAAGCAGATGACAGGGCTCGACGTGCCCCGGGGTGGCGCCCTACTTCCACGCTCGCACTGTCACACTCCCGCCGAAAGGCGGGTTTAGTGAGTTATGGCAGTGACTGTGCCACCAGTCCAAACGTCGAGTTTCGCGGCAACTTCGACGCTTTCCTTAGCTGACTTGCCCAAAACCAGCGCGGCCAAAGCATACTGCTTGCCGCTCCCGATGGCATAATATTCACCTTTCACGGGATCACTTGGCAGCCAATTGCCGTCCAACAATACGGCTTCCCCATTTTTGCGCACTATCAGCGCCTCAAATTCAAAATTGTCGTCGTTGCGCGGCACAGGAACATCAGAAACATCCATGCCCTTCTCAACCCAGTCTCGAACGGCCTTTGGAATACCCAAGGACGAAGAGGAAACGCCGATGAGTGTGCCGTCGCATAAGCGAAACACCTTCGTTTTCTCACCGACGGATACTGAGTCAAAACCCAAGGCTCGGCCGTCGCCAGCCATGGTTCCGTTCCTGTAAGCTATTGTTGTCATTGGCACCCTTCTATCGCTACATCAAACTTCAGGACCTTGCGCATGTCCCCTGTGTCAAGGTCACTGACCGACGGCCTATTTGCCTGATACACGATACAGGCTGCGCTCCTTGAGTTCGCGCACGGGTGGCCGTCATCTTGCCGCCTTCGCGCAATGCCTTGAACAGGCCGAGTCTGTCCCCCAGCGGGAATGACAACCACCTCCATGTCGTTGAAAAGCAGGAAATCCGTCACTTTGCCTCGTCGGTAACGGGCGGAGCCGGAGCGGTCGTCACCGGGCAAGCGCGGTCGCAGTAGGTATCCTGGGCAGCCCGTCAGACATGGATGGCTCCGGTTGTGGTGACGGGGAGGGCGATAAGCAAGTTCGGGCCAAGTGATTGTTCCGCGGCTGTATGTTTTGGTGAGGTGATCATGCGACTTCTTGTTGGTCGGTCACGTGTTTGCGGATAACCAGCATGCGCTGTGCCAAATGAGAAAACCATTTAAAGTCAATCCAGCAGATCTGATTGTATTCCGACATTGTCGGAAATTGGACATCGCCGAACGCGAGCGCTCGGGGCTTGTGATGATACTTGGGCGTGCTGCTTCGGAGGAGGGATGCGCCTCGTACCGGCCGCGAAGCCTTCCTGCATTTAAGGCGCCAGATCAATTGAACGCGCATACCAGTCAGCCGTCCCGTCGTTTAGTCCAAATGGCGATCCATCTCAGCGCGCTCACGCCATCCACCTTTCTGCGCGACCCAAGCTAAACACGCTCGGCGATGATTAGGATACCTACTACATCTGGACCCGCCCGGCCTTGCTCGCCTGCGAGACTTGAGGCGTTCGTCGATCGGATAGAGGTTTCGATTCAGGAGACGTGCTTCGTGATGCGGCCATGATAGGCCGGTCCCTCACCGACTGCCGCACGCTCGGAAGAAGCCAAGGTAGGCGACAAGCCTCTGTGGATCGCTGAAGCGCCGAATGTTGCCGATTGCCGCGGCAACGTTCGCACCCACGGTGACGTCGGAGGCAACGTCATCAGGCGACGGATTGTCGGATCCTAGTGGGCACCACCGCGATATCCGCCTCGACCACCGTCAACGCCTCGTTGATCTGATTGATCAAGCCGAGGTGGCACTCGATGGCGGCGCGCTCAAGGAGCAGCATGAGTTAACACCTACTCCTAGCGCCGCTCCTGGAGTCCTATTTCCGCCGGCGCCTGACGAAGCAGCGCAATGCGACTCCCGCGACCGTGGCCAGCTATCGCGATGCCTTGCGCATGCTGATCCTCTTTGCCGCCGCCCGATTGCGGAAGAAGCCGGGGGCGTTGGCGCTCGAAGAGCTGATCGAGATCTCGTTCTCGCTTTTCTCGACGAACTCGAGGAGAAGCGGAACAATTCCGTCACCACGCGCAACGCCCGCTTGGCCGCGATCCGATCTTTCTTCCGCCACGTCGCTGCCGCCGACCCGGCATCCTTCGGCGTCGCCCAACGCGTGCTGACGATTCCCATTAAACGGACGCACATTGACGTGACGTACCACCTCACCACGGCCGAAGTGGACACCCTCATCGCGGCGCCAGATCCAAAGACGCCCCGTGGTCGGCGCGACCGAGCCTTTCTGCTCTTTTCTTGGCACGAACCGGCGCCTGGGCCTCCGAAGCCACCGGCGTCAACGCAAACGACCTTCAGTTGGAGCGGCCGCACCCACAAGTGCTGCTGCGCGGCAAAGGGCGTAGAGACCGCGTCGTCCCCATTGCTAAGGACCCGGCTGCGGGCGCTGACATCCTTGTTGAGCGAGCGCGGGATCGCCCATCACGAGCCGCGACCGATATTCCTCGGCGCCCGCAACGAGCGCCGGGCCTACCAGACCGGCTTTGGCCGACAAGCCCATATCGCCGCACATCTTCCGGCACTCCCTCGCCATGAAGCTTCTCCAGTCCGGCGTGGACCTTTTGACGATCCAAGCCTGGCTCGGGCATGCACGGGTCGCCACGACCCACCGCTATGCCACAGCGGATGTAGAGATGATGCGCAATGGACTCGAGAAGGCGGGCGTCACCGGCGATCACGGCGTGCGTTTCCGACCAAATGACTCCGTTCTGCAACTGCTGAACTCCATCTGAATGTTTATGTGGCGGAGGCAAGCTGGGTTTGGCCGGTCCGAAGGGGTCAGGGCGGCTCCGCCACATA
Organism: Mesorhizobium sp. M6A.T.Ce.TU.016.01.1.1; assembly: GCF_003997065.1. NCBI lineage: Bacteria > Pseudomonadati > Pseudomonadota > Alphaproteobacteria > Hyphomicrobiales > Phyllobacteriaceae > Mesorhizobium > Mesorhizobium sp. M6A.T.Ce.TU.016.01.1.1. Next base: position 92,208 of record NZ_RZTJ01000018.1, read on the forward strand.
ATCTCGCCCGACGCATAAATGCGGATCCCGGCCCAATGTCTCCTGAACCTGCAGAGCGAGACGCTGCATTCCGCGACGCATATCGGTCCGGCCCACCGCCAACCAGATCCGCACCTGGCTCGGGACCGGGATCATGAAACGCCCCGCGCCTTCACCATCGCCGCTGCCAGTGTTGGCGGCGTGGTCAGTGGAATCCGCAGCCGCACCTTGCCGGCGACCTCCAGCTCGATCACCACTGGCGGCGGGAGCGGCTGGGCGCGTTCGTCAAGAACGTCTTCAGTTGCCGGCTGCCCGGTCTCAGGTCGAAACAGCTCGTTGCGCCGGTATCGGCTGCTGGGCGCGACGCTGTTCGCTGTGTCACAGGAAGAAAGGAAGGTCACCTTGGAGCTCAGGTCAGTCGCCCCTCGGGCTTTTTGCCTATGGCGGCAAAGGGCTCAAGCAAGCCCGAGCTTTTTCCTGAGCTCGGCGTTTTCTTTCCGGAGCCGGTCAGCGAGGAGCTTCTTCAGACGGGCGTTCTCTTCTTCAAGCTTCACAAGATCCTTGAGCTCATCGCTCTGTGTTGTCTGCCCAGCAGCCCTTTTCCAGTGATAGTACGTCTGTTCCGATATTCCAGCGTTCTGAACGGCTGCCTTGATACTCTCTCCCCGTCCGATCTGCTTCTCGATCTCGCCGAGCTTCTGGGCACGCTCGTTCTCAGAGTAATTTCTCCGCGCTGCCCGGACTGTAGGCGAAGCGATCGCTTTAGATGAAGACGCCTGAAGAGCCGAGCTGGCGGCTCTGGTTCGTATAGCACCTGCGCGCTGCGCGGTCCGCTTCCGCGTCTTCGGCGCCTTTGTATCGGGTGTCTGTTCCTTCACGGGCACCTCGCCTGCTGCCTGGGTTGCCTCAGTTTCCTTAAGGTTGGACATCAGAAACTCCCTGCGATTTCAAACATCTATTCTAGCACGCAGCATCTAGAACTTATGGGCTTTGTCAACTGCGGCCACAAAACCGTGCTCGCCAATGTCGCCGTCCGACGCGTTAACATGATGCCAGTAACTGCGGCAATGCAATCGGTTCGCAATCCGCAACAAAGAGTATCGGCTGGATGTGCACGACGCCCCAGTCTCTGAAACAGCGTAGCCGCCCGGTAAGAGCCGCTTTCAGTCTGCCTTAGAAACAAAGTGGTCGGTCGCCACTCCCGCGCATACTATCCGTCTACTCTTGCTCCTCGCACGGCGCCAGGTCCTCGTCATCGATGCCGGGCAGCGTCGCAGCGGCTAAGCCAGCCACTCGCATTGCTCCCTGACAGGATGGTGCCGATCCTGCTGAGATCGCATGCTGGCGCGACGTTGCTTTGCGGCCACCGTCGCGCCTGCCCGTGAACTGTTCGCGCCTGTGCTCATGCTCGCCTTGACACCCTCGATGGGTCCATCCGGGATGGTCAACCATCCGGAACATAGCGGGCAGGCGCGCATCTTCACCAGCAGTCTCTGTGTCGCTCTCCTGGCGGCAAACAAGATCGAGGCTGGCGGGGTGATGATCAACGGTCCTCGAACCATCGATTTTGATCGCGGTGGCCGTTCAGTGTGTTCAAACACGAGGCGCCGTTAGACGGCACCGCAGCATCATAGCGAAGTGCCATGCAGGACGACTCCCTGCAGCATCGTCTCGCGCAGCCAAACACTTGCCGGATCACTGTTGTGAACGGCCGGACGTTTGACGGCCTGTGACGCGAAAAGGCAGCGGAAGATCTAGCATTTATGGGGGAAATGTTTTTTCGGAGTGCTTGACCCGCAGGAAGGGCAGGGCATGACTGCCTATCGCCCGACCCGGCAAGGCCGCACTCATGACCGGCTGGGCTCGGATCCTGCATGCCGCGCCCGTGAGGTTGCGCTCTGTCGGGAGTGCGTCGAGCACAACGAGGAGATGTAGTTCACGACCTTTGAAACGCGTGGTCAACTATCCAAAGTGTGGATGCCTTTCATCGAAACAAACGATTTCATCAATGTTCTGGAATCCTGCATGGGCAGAAGCACCTGACGCACACCGATGCCCCCACTGCCTCATGGCGTGGCGAGCGTCTTAAGAAACCGCCCGAAAGGAGATTTTTCATGCGCTCTACCGGGCAGTGGAGTGCTGGGAAAGGGAGTTGCAACTGACCGGCCATGTCAAACTGTCCGACTTCTTCCGAGCCTATGGACAGACTGGGAGACGCGCACGGTGTAGCGGCTCACATCGTCATACTGCACCTACGCCACACACCGGCCGGACCTGATCCGGCTTTATGAGCATTGGGCTTTGTCAGTTGCCCAAGCGTGATGGCTTTCGCGACGCGGCGCGCCTCAGGAACTGAGCCGCGTCCAGGTCGAAACGCGGGAAAGAAAGACAGGAAACAGAATGGCCGATCAATTCGCAACGGACGTCATTGCCCTGATCAAGAAACGCGCCGAGTCGGAGAGCGGTGAGGGAATGCCTGCGTCATTCGTCGGCGAGATAACAATCGCCACGGAACTGGACGCGCTCGGGTTCGATTCGCTGGGTTTGGCGGACGTGCTCTGGGATGTGGAGCAGGCCTACGGCATCAAGATCGACATGAACACGGCCGATGCCTGGTCCAATCTCAAGAATGTCGGCGACGTCGTGGAAGCCGTCCGCGGCTTGCTTGCGAAGGAGGCTTGAATGGACAGGCGCGTCGTTATCACCGGAGTGGGCGGCCTGTGCGGACTGGGCACCGACGCCGCCTCTATGTGGAAAGAGATGCGCGAAGGCCGCTCCGCCATCGGCCCGATCGCCAATTCCGAGCTTCATGACCTGGAGGGCATGACCGGCGCTGAGATCAAGGCGCTGCCCGAGCACGACATCAACCGGGGGCATCTCATCTCCATGGACCGCTTCAGCTTGCTCGCCGTGCTTGCAGCGCGCGAAGCCATGCGGCAGGCCGGACTTTCCTGCGACGAGGGGAATGCCCATCGCTTCGGCGCGACAGTGGGCGTCGGATTTACCGGTTCATACGCAACAGAACAAACTTACCGCTCACTGCTTTTGGGTAGCGCAATCCGTGCTGAACTCTTCACTGGAGTAAAGGTGATGCCCAGCGCCGCTTCCGTCCATCTTAGCTTGAGCCTCGGCTTGCGCGGGCCGGTCTTCGGGGTGACCTCCGCATGTGCCTCGGCCAACCATGCGATCGCTTCGGCGGTGGATCAGATCAAGCTGGGCCGGGCCGACGTAATGGTTTCCGGGGGCAGCGACGCGCCGTTCGCATGGGGCGTGCTGAAAGCATGGGAAGCAATGCGCGTGCTTTCACCCGATACATGCCGGCCCTTCTCCGCCGATAGGAAGGGCCTGGTGCTGGGCGAGGGTGCGGGCATGGCCGTGCTGGAAAGCTACGAGCATGCCACGAGGCGTGGTGCCACAATTCTTGCCGAGATCGCCGGCGTCGGCCTTTCCGCCGATGCCTTCCACATTGCCGCGCCATCTGTCGAGGGGCCAGCGTCGGCGATGCGCGCCTGCCTTGCCGATGCCGGGCTGAATGCCGAGGACGTCGACTACCTCAACGCGCACGGCACCGGTACCAAGAGCAATGATCAGACTGAAACGGCGGCGATCAAGCGTGTGTTTGGAAACCACGCTTATTCGATGTCCATCTCTTCCACCAAGTCCACGCACGCGCATTGCCTCGGCGCAGCGAGCGCGCTTGAAATGATCGCCTGCGTGATGGCAATCCAAGAGGACGTCGTGCCGCCGACCGCCAACTATCGCGAGCCAGATCCCGCTTGCGACCTCGACATCACCCCCAATGTGCCGCGCGAGCGCAAGGTGCGCGTCGCCATGAGCAACGCCTTCGCCATGGGCGGCACGAACGCAGTTCTGGCATTCAGGCAGGTGTAGAAGCCATGCAAGACGCCTCATTTGAGGTCACCTGTCGTATCTAGCTGCTTGAGGGGCGGGGCATTGTGATACAGGGGGAGCTGTGGGGCCCCTCTTTCTCGGCCTCGACGATGTGGAAGGAGCCTGTGCGGCGAAACGGGCCGACGCCCCCCAGGCCCAGAACTTGGGCGAAACCAACTCCCACCAAAGGACAGCCGGTTTAGTAGCCGAACAATGAAGCCTCGCTCGACGAGCCGCCGCCTCTACTGTCTCCGGCATCACGCGGTTGAAGCGAACAGCGCAGCGGCTACTGTTCCGCACAACTCGGATGGCAATTGGGACAAGTCCGCACATGTCGTCACGTACGCTGAACGCCGCAGGTACAGCCAAACTGGGGGCGGGGCGTTTCTGCCGTTTTGATAGATTTCTATCAAACTGACAATTTTCCTTGCACAAATGCAAGGAGAGCTCGATTGACCCCTCCCTCTCTTGCGTCAACGATGGGTTTGCAGGCTGCGGTGCGGCAGAAGCCGGACAGAACGGCGACCGGTCGAGTAAAGGCCTGCGCAAACCGCATATTGCGAGCGCCCGCGCGGAGGAGAAGACGCTCGTCCTGGTGAAAGGCAACGATGCTCAGGCGCCATTGCCATTTGCCGAGCGCGCCGGAAATTTCGAAGCAACAAAGGTGAGATCGAGAATGATGATGACGAAATACAACACAGCTCACCGTCCAGTGCAGTTCTACCGGCGGGTGGCGGAGTGGGATGGGCTGCCAAATGGAGCGTAAAAAGATCAGAAAGGAGATGCTTGGCGATAGTCAGGCGCTGCGCAAGCTGCGTGAGCACCTTGTCAAGGTGGCCAAGGCGAAGACTACGGTCCTGTTGCGAGGTGAATCCGGAACCGGCAAGGAGCTGGTTGCCAAAGCCATTCACGAGCTCTCGCCTCGCGCCAAGCAGCCCTTCATCAAGGTCAATTGCGCGGCGCTCACCGAGACGCTTCTGGAATCTGACTTGTTCGGTCATGAGAAGGGTGCCTTCACCGACGCGAGCAGTTTGCGCAAGGGGCGCTTTGAGGCTGCCGACAAAGGCACATTGTTTCTGGACGAGATTGGCGAAATATCAGGTTCGTTCCAGGCTAAGCTGCTGCGTGTCCTGCAGGAGCAGGAGTTTGAGCGCGTCGGCAGCAACCACACCATTAAAGTTGATGTTCGCGTGATTGCCGCAACGAACAGGGACTTGGAAACGGCAGTTCAACGCAAGGAGTTCCGGCAAGACCTCTATTATCGCATCAACGTCGTCACTTTACGCGTGCCGGCATTGCGCGAAAGGCGAGGTGATATTCCGCTCTTGGCCGCTCAGTTTCTCAAGAATTTCAATACTGAGAATGATCACACGCTGACCTTCGCTCCCGAAGCGATTGAGGTGCTAATGAACTGCGAATTTCCAGGTAACATCCGAGAGCTCGAAAACTGCGTTCAACGGACGGCAGTTCTGGCGACGGGTCCATCAATCCTCAGAACTGACTTTGCCTGTTACGCGGATCAGTGCTTGGCCGCGGCGCTGTGGAAGAACGGACCGCCGACGTCAGAGAAGTCGACTACGATCGAGCCTTCCGCCGCCTGTGCCGCCCCGCCCGTCGGCGACGGGCAAGCGCCGATAGGCCCTGCCACGACTCGTGGTAGGGTGCCCGATGCCGATACGGTCATTGCTGCCATGGAAAAGTGTGGCTGGGTGCAGGCAAAGGCGGCGCGCCTGCTCGGTTTGACCCCGCGCCAGATCGGCTACGTGCTGAGAAAACGCGGTATCGAGATCAAGCGTCTCTGAAACAACCCGCCGAGCAAGAGCTGGAGCAGGTCAAGCATTGGTGCTCTGGCGCCGAGCCCATCGGCCACCTTACGAACGTGGGTGTGAACAGCGCTGCCAAGATTCCGGCCGTGTGCTTTCTACCACCAGTCGTACTGGGGCTCTGCGACTGACAAAACTAAGAAGGAGGAATCCTATGGCTAGTAACTTCGCTCTACACCGCAAGGGAAAATCAATCCGACGTGCCTGAAATCCAGAAATAGTCGATGTATCATTGGTGACACGCCAGCATGCGTAGAGGCGACGCACAGATCTCCGCTGGCGGGCCTGGTCGATACATAAGCTGATCGCTTACCGCTCGACATCGCGCCAATCTGAGATGGGCATGAAAGTGAGTTCGAGCGCTGGACAGTTGCCGACTTCGTCAGGTATTGGCCCCTGCGACCGGTTGATCTGCGATATTTCCAACTTCGCAGAAGTTGGTCGAGACGAAACTGTCGCCCCGGCTCGTGACCGCGCGCCCGGCAAGACCGAGTTACAAAGTTGCCGAGGCCAGTTTGATGTGCGTTCCTGCATCACTACACGGGACACGACCTGACGGGAGACTATGATGCGTAGCCAAAAAGAAAAGATGCTCGCAGGCGAGTTTTACAATGCGGCGGATCCGGAGATCCAAGCTGACCTGTTGGCCACCGGGGCTTGGCTCAAGCGGTACAATGATACGCTGGGGCAGACCACGGGGCATTGGCATGAGCTTTTGTCCGAGCGGCTGGGAGAGGTTGGGCGCGGAACGGTCATCCGTCCGCCCTTTTTTTGCGACTACGGATTCAATATCCGCATTGGCGCCAATGCCTACATCAACTTCAACTGCGTTATTCTTGACGTGGTAGAGGTCAAAATCGGGCAAGGAACGGCAATTGGGCCTGCCGTGCAGATTTATACCGCCGATCATCCACATGATGCCGAGCAGCGGCAGGCCGGCCTGCAGGTCGGGCGTCCTGTTCGCATTGGCAGCCGTGTCTGGATCGGCGGTGGAGCAATCATTCTGCCTGGCGTCACGATTGGCGATAATGCGGTCGTAGGCGCTGGCAGCGTGGTCACACGCGATGTTCCCGCCGGGGCAAAGGTAGTGGGAATTCCTGCTCGCGTCGCCAACCCACATAAACAGGCATAATCAGCCTCCTTGACCCTGGAGGTGCATGCGAACTGTCGAAACTGTGCCAAATTTCTGCCGAAGCTATTGAGCGCTGCATATCTTGTCGCGGTTCGGCTCGGGCGCTTCAGTTCTTTTGCCACGGGTGTCACAAAATCATGTGCGTAATGCCGCCGCAACGTGCTCACGTCCCGCAGCAGCGGGCCCTTTCACATGGCCCAACGAATTCAGAGCCTTCGTTGTGCTGCCAGTAGCATTACTGCTCAGATGTATTCCCAACTGAGTTTTCGCCCTTGGAGGCAAGCGACTCACCAGCAATCGCCGGCCATTAATCCTGGCTAGCATCGACCCCGACGAGGCGAGCCGCGGCGTTGCCGATCGGCATGTCGATGACCGTGATTGCGCCTTCGGCAAGGAAACGACGTTCGTTTCTGGTCAGCGTAGCCGAATCGATCACCGCAAAATGTGGGCCAGTGGAGCGCTTCATCATCTGTCTGGCATATGTGCGCAGCACCTGATCGTTGAAGCGACAGCCAACGAAGAAAAAGCCCCGGTTGACGCGCCGTTGCTTCACCACGTCCGGGATCGGCGTCTGGATATCAATTTCGGTTAGGACTTCGACGTAATCGGAATCAGCCACGAGGAAGTTTGCGGCCGGCCTGACGCTGCCGTGCGGCGCATAGAGCACCGTCCTTGCCACTTGTTCGGCGTCGAGTTCTGTTCCTGACAAATCGTAAGTTCTCGTCCAGATGTTACCAATTCCGGTCGCGCGCGTCGTTCCTTGTATCTCGACAACGTCTGTTTGGCCGGCCTCTGCAAGGGCTGCCCGCATGGCGCCATCGTACCAGCTGTCGATGATGACAGACAGTTGAAGGGTTGCGAGCCAGGCGTGAAGAACGGTCGGCTCGGCGGGGGCTGCGAATATCTCCGCCATCCACGCTTGAAGAGTCCGACGATGTCGGCGCTGCTCGATAAACTGGGCGACCGACCACATATTGGTGCGAATCCTGGAAGGGGCAGGCGCCCGCTTGTTGAGTGCCGCGGCGACATCTTCCGGGGTGCAAGGTACAGGTGATTCCGGCGCGTTAAGCTGCAGAAGACCAGGACCGAGATAGGGGATCACTCGATCGGCCTTGAGAGCGCCCTTCAGCAGGTCAATCAGCTTTTTGGCAAAACTGCCCCGGACGACGACGAGATGGTCCCAGCTCAGCATCGTGTTCATACGCGTTTCCTTTCCGCCACTGAACCCACCGGCATCAGGCCCCGTCGGAAATCTTCATCGCCTCGACGGTGATCGGCAAACGCGTATCGCGCGGAAGGTCGGGCAGCATGAGCCGCCAACCGTTCCTGAGCGTCACGGTCCCGCCCCATAAGTCTGCGTTCTCAATCTCGGTGATCGGCTCTTCGAGATCCTTCTTGGGGACATAAGCCGACAAGCCAGTAGCGGTCCTGCGAATCATTACTTTCATCCGGCTGTTCCTCCGTTGGAAATGCCTTCAGCTCCGCAGGGAACCTCGACTTTGTCGAGGCTAATGAGTTCGCGCGCTCGCATGCCGACGACCGTGCCACGATCGATCCATTCGACCGCATAGATGAAGAATTGCTGGAGAAAGGTTCCAATGTCGCGCACGTAGCCTTCGTCGCCCTTCCGCACGAGGTTTTCGCCGACCTCCTTGCCGGGATAGGTGCCGTCGTTTTTTATGTGGCGTGTCGCACGGACCCGCTCACCCTGCATGAACCGTGGCGGTCTGCCGATTTCGACCTCCTGTTCGCGTCTGGACCACATGGTGTCCACTCCTTTCTCGAGGCTTTTGGTGTGGTCCCGGTTTGCAGGCGTCCTCGTGCGGCGAACCCGACCGTTTCGGCAGGAATCAAGCGGGAACGCAGGTTTTCGATACCGGACAGACCGACACGCATTGCTGCGTATCGAAGGCCTCCTTGCATTCGGTGCACTTGTTTGGATCGATCACATAGGCGTCGCCCTTGAACTTGATCGCTTCCGAGGGACATTCGAACTCGCAGGCCCCGCATTGGGTACATTGGGATGCGATGATCTTGAAAGCCATTCTAACTCCTGGTTATCGGACGAGACGGCTCAGGCCGTCGCCGCTAGTGGTCTGATCCCAAACTCTGCCGCGTAAAGTGCGCTGACTGCGGTCTCGATGTAGTCATGGCCATAGGCGTCGGTTACGCGCAGTCCAGCTCGCGAGAGTTGTTCCTTCGGGCGATTTCCGATCTTGGCGCATAGGACTATGTGTATGCCTTCCAGCGCAGCGATGACGCCCTCGAGGGTGGCGTCTTCGCCCCCGCCTCCGAGGCAATACCGCTCGACCTTCCGATGCCCGACCAAGCTGATCCCTCTAGGCGAGACTTCATAAACCTGGAACTCCTTCGCGTGGCCGAAGTGTTCATTGACGCGTCCACCTCCCTTAGTGGCCACCGCAACCAGAAGCGACTTTTCGGAGTCTGTTGCCTTGATCATACCGATGGCCTCGCCCCTCGCCGCCTCATGATCACGGCGCTCGTGTGCGACCACCTGCCGATAGGCCTGACGCTTGCCAGCCTCGTAGGTGACATCGTTGGGAATCCCGTCCAGCGTGAATTCCTGGCCACGATCTTCACCGAGCAGGCCGACAGCATCTGCCCGGCACTGCCGGCAGTGGCGCATCAACTTGGCGCCACCTTCAAGTCGATCCTGAAGGGCCATCATCTCCATTGCCGTTGGGCCGCGCTGCCCGATGAGTCCGTAGTGTGTGCCGTGTGCCGGGTCCGAAATCAGAGGCATCACGTTGTGCAGGAACGCGCCCCGCTCCTTGACCATTTTGTTCACCTCAAACAGGTGCTGGTCGTTCACTCCAGGAATCATCACCGAGTTGATTTTGGTGAGGATGCCGCGCGCGCTCAGCATTTCCAGGCCCAACATCTGCCGCGCGTGCAAGATTCGAGCGGCTTCGATGCCGAAGTAGCGGCGATTTTCATAAAAGATCCAAGGATAAATCTTTGCGCCGACTTCCGGGTCGACCATGTTGATGGTGATCGTCACGTGATCAACATTCATTTCGGCAAGCTCGGCGACATGGTCCGGCAGCACGAGCCCGTTGGTGGAGACGCACAGCTTTATGTCGGGGATTTCCCTGATGACGCGGTCGAACGTTGCCTTCGTTTTCTCCCAGTCGTAACAGGCATCCCCCGGCCCAGCGATGCCAAGAACCGAAAGCTGCGGAACTTTGTTGGCAACCGCGATGACCTTGCGTAGCGCTTGGTCGGGCGTCAGCTTCTCAGACACAACACCAGGCCGGCTCTCGTTGGCGCAATCGTATTTGCGATTGCAGTAGTTGCACTGGACATTGCAAGCCGGCGCGACCGCCACATGCATACGCGCGAAATAGTGATGCGCTTCCTCCGAAAAGCAGGGGTGATCCTTGATCTTGTCCCAAATAGCCGGATCCACATCGCCCGGGCTGGTCGGCGACGAGCCGTAGGAGGACGGTGCGCAGCCACCGGATTTCGCGGCTGCCAGAAAACCCTCGGATGTCGTGCTAGTCGGCCCCTCAATCGAAATTATCGGTGAGGACATCAAACGGCTCCGTTGCTGGTACGTCGCGGTTCAAGGTGCAAGAGCCATACCAACTTAAAAAAGCGGCTTCAGTTCACTATTTGGGTCGATGTCGGGTTGTGTGAGGCCGGCGCGACACAATTTTGTCCTGCTTGCGACAGTGCAAGTCCAAATCCGTTCAGAAGCACAAAGCACTCCTTGTCGCGCAGAGGGCGCGCAAGACCACTGGCCTGACGATTGGCTCATCCAGGCTCTTAGAATTTCCTTCACCTCGATGCTATGCCGGCGTATCGCCTAGCCGACTTGTCGCGGCGTGAGGCCGAGAATTCGAGCCGCATTAGCCTGAACCCAGCCGGCCTTCTCCATTGTGTCGATCAGCCGGTCACGCTCCGTCCGCCGCGGACCCAGCGCCGGTCCGGCCGTATCGTTAGAATCGCAACCGGCTATCTCGTGTTCAGGGGCGCCGATGCGCCGAACCGGCATCGTGCTGGGCCGTGAGAGCTCGTCGATGACATTGCCACGTTCCGAAAGATTGGTTCCTTCCAGAGGAGAACGCGCAAGTGTGGCTGTTCTTTACACGCAGTTCTCCAGCTCGCGGACGTTGCCGGGGGAAATAGCATTGCGAGATCAGCTCAACTGCCGACGGCGTAAAGCCATGGTTCTCCATATTTCAAGGGTAAGCGCTGTGTCCTTCCAGGAGTGCCCGCGATCTGTGGGCCTGCCATTCTGAGGTGGATCGGAGATCGGCTTGTGTCTGAACTTGAACTTACGATTGACCCTGAGCGGCAGCCTCGGCGTTTCGAGGTGATCAACGGCGCTGTTAGTCGACGGCATTGGTCGATGGACGACAAGGGACGGAGTCATCGCCGAGACCCTGGAGCCGAACGCGGTGATCTCGGAGGTTGCCCGGCGCTACGGGCTGCGGCCGCGGCGGAACGCTCGCAAGCTTGCTACGTCCGCAGGACAGGCCACTCCCGCCTTTGTTCCGGCGGTGGTTTCGGTGGCGCCACCGGAACGACCCGTTGGGCCTACATCCGTGCACCAGAACTCAAGGCCGCGGCCTGAGAATCGGCCGCCGCTCACCCTTTACTTGGTTCCTCAGCCGACAGCGCTAAGAAGGAGAGCAACTTCCGTCGGTGCGAGGATCATTGCGTCGTGGCCAGTGGCGAGTTCCTGCCACGCCCAGCCATCCTGCTTCGCGACCCATTCTCGCGCTCCCGCCATCGGCGGGTGGAGTGGATTAGTGCAGACGACATAGGTTCGGGGCCTGCCGTTGCCGAGCGGGTGCACGAGCTTAAGTCCGCTTTCGTAGGTGCCTGCCGGATGCGGTGTTATCCGGCGCCGCACCCAGTCCGTGAGCGAGTGTCCCTCGGGAATGCCGAATGCTGTTGGCGGCGGAGTCGGCATGAAGATACCCCGTCCTTCCTCCGCAACCAATTTTCGACGGGCGGCGACGATGTCGGGGGGCATGGTGCTGAATACACTTTGACCGCTCTCGACGATGGCGCCGTCGAGATAAACGAGATGGCTGATATGGTCGGGTATCCGGTCGGCGGCGCCGGTGATGCTGATGCCGCCTAGACTGTGACCGACAAGGATCACATCGCTCAGCTCTTCCGTCACAATGTGGTTGACGATGTCGGTCACGAATGTGTCGGGCGTGATGTCCTTGCACAGCAAATGTGCGCGTTCGCCGACACCTGTCTGGGTCGGCGTGGTCACGTAGTATCCCATCTTGCGAAGATTGGCGGCCACGTCCCGCCAACACCATCCGCCATGCCAGGCACCATGCACTAGCACATACGTCTTTGTCATGGGTTGTGCCGTTCCACTTGCTCACCGGCCGTTGTGGCTGCCATCCGGCACGATGGCCGGACGTTGTCCCAAAGGGGCTCGACCACGTGACCGGTGGTAAGTCCGGCGCACAGGGCACCGCCGTGGCCTGAGGACACCGCTAACGAGTCGAGGAAATTTGAATTGCGAAAGGCCAATATTCACTAGCTCTTTGCAAGTGGATGGAGAGGCTCATGGTGTGCCGCAGTTGCTCGCTGCCGGCATGCTCTTGGCACGGTCCTGGCTGATCATCCGAACTTGAACAGGACACCAAAGCCGCCGCGCGGATAGTTCCACTCGATGTCGCCGCCTTTCTCGCACAATATCCGGCAGGTGCCGCATTCCATGCAGCCGTCGGCGGTGATCTCGACTTGACCCTTGTCATTCAACTCATAGCATTTCGCTGGACAGACGTAGGTCAACGCAAGCAAGTTCGCGCTTGGCTTGTCGTGCGGTCGCACTATAATATGGGGGCGGCCGGAATCGACCAGATAGCGGTTCTGGTAAAGCTTGTCCTCGACACGAACCTTCGTCACTGCGATCGTCATCTTGTACCCTCTTCAGCGCCATGCCAATGCCAGGCGGACCGCGTCGCTGACCAACCCCCAGCGCGAGCGCGCGTTGATGAAGGCGGCCGTGGTGTTCTTTTCCTTCTCGATCTTCGGCGTGCCGTCGACACGCATGAAGTTCTGAGCGGCATGCGACATCAACCGCGGATAGCTGTCAAAAAAGTTGCTGGAATTGGTGTGGAGTAAGGCTGGCATGTCCTTGTATTTCTTAAGATCCTTGATCACAAAGGAGTCATCCAGCATCGTCTTGTAGAGCGCAAGGTTCGCTTTGGTCATAGGACCGTTGCGGCTTTTGACTTTGACGATCGCCTCAGCCGCGACACGACCCGAGGTCATGGCAAGGTTCGAACCCTCACGGTGAATGGCATTGTTCAGTTGCGCTGCGTCGCCGACGATGACCCAACCGTCGCCGAAGAGCTGCGGAATGGCCCTGTAACCACCTTCGGGGATAAGATGGGCGGCATATTCTTTCACCTCCGAGCCAGCGATCAGCGGCCGGATCGAAGGATGGTTTTTCATCGCATCTAGGAGGGCGGACGGGCTCTCCATCGTCGCGGCGAAATCCGAGACCAGGCAGCCGATGCCGAGTGAAATCGACTCCTTGTTGGTGTAAAGGAAGCCGAGCCCGGCCATGCTGCGAGAGATCGTGCCCACGGCCTCGATTACGCAGCCTTCATCGCCCTTGACACCGAACCGCTGGCCAATGACCTCTTCGGGCAAGAAATGCATTTCCTTGACGGCAAGCGCCACGGTCTCCGGCTTCGGCATCTCGCGCAGGCCTGCGCGAGTGCCAAGCAATCCCGACACCCCTTCTGCGAGAACGACCACATTCGCGAAGACCACTCCGCCAGCCCGGTCTGTGCGGACGCCGATCACCTTGCCATTGCCATCACGGACGAGTTCCGTCGCGGTCGTCTCACACAGGACCGTCGCGCCAGCCTCGCGCACCTTGCGGGAAAACCATTTGTCGAACTGGGCGCGGATGATCGTGTAGCGGTTGGGTTTCGCCTCATTGAAGTCGTCCGACCGGTAATGAATTCCGGTGTGAGACGTGTCGTCCATCACCCAAAGTCGCTGTTCGACCAGGTGCCGCTCGAGGGGCGCATCATCCCGGAAGTCCGGGATGATCTTCTCCAGCATGTTCGCGTACATTATGGCACCCTGGACGTTCTTAGAGCCCGGATATTCCCCGCGCTCCAACTGCAGTACCTTCAGCCCCTTGCTTGCCAAAGTGTAAGCAGCTGCGTTTCCGGACATGCCGGCTCCGACCACAATGGCATCGAATTGTTCAATCATGTCCTCTCCCTCAACTCGCAAGCTTGTCTCGACTGTGCGGCGACAGCCGCCGGGTGAAGGCTTCCGTCAGTGCGGGCAGGAAGCGGATTGCATCCGTGACGATCCCGAGGTGGGCGAACTCGAAAATCGGCGCGTTCGGATCGGTGTTGATCGCGACGATGAGATCGGCCCCCTCGACCCCAACTCGGTGCTGGATGGCGCCGGAAATTCCGGCCGCGATGTAAAGCTTCGGTCGAATGGTCTTGCCAGTTTGGCCAATCTGCCGATCAGCCGGCATCCAGCCCTTCTGGACCAAGGGGCGCGAACAGCCATGCTCGGCGCCGATCGCTCGGGCAAGATTCTTCACAAGCTGAAGGTTCTCCGCCGCGCCGAGACCGAGGCCTCCCGCAACCACGACATCCGCATAGGCAAGATTTGCCATTGCCGACTGGTTATCCGGCAGGAAGCCGAGGACTTTGGTGACGATATCGTCCTCAACGAGCGACAGCTTGTGCCGCATGACACGCCCGACCGGCTTATCCACCCGCTGCGGCATAGGCATGACCCTTGGTCGCACCGTCGCCATTTGCGGCCGGTAGTTTAGTGTATAGATCGTACACAACAACGAGCCACCAAAAGTCGGACGGGTCGCGGCGAGTGAACCGTCGGAATCTACATCAAGTTCTGTGCAGTCGGCCGTGAGCCCCGTCTGCAGGGTCGTCGCTACCGAGCCCGCAAGATCCCTGCCCAGTGTGGTCGCGCCGAGAAGGAGGATTTCGGGTTTATGGGTATTGACCAGATCCGTGAGCGCCTTGGCGAACGGCTCGTTCCGGTAGTCGGCGAGCGGCGGCGCATCGACGATGTAGACAAGATCCGCCCCGTAAGCGAAGGCCTCGGCAACAGCGTCCTCGACCATCTCGCCCGGCGGTCCCAGCACGACGCCCGCGAGCTGGACTTCAAGCTTGTCGGCTAATTTGCGGCCTTCACCCAGCAGTTCGAATGATACAGGATGCACATTGCCGCGTTCGAGCTCGAGGAAGACCCACACGTGCCGGTAGTCTTTGAAACGGTCGGGAAGTTCTTTCTTTACACCGGCACGGCCGGGGGCAATGCGAGGGGTAGTTTGGCTTGCGGTCGACATTTTCTGCTCCTGGCCGTCACGTGCCGCTGTTGAAGGCCAGCTCATGTTCCAGCGCCGGCCGGCGGGTTAAGATATCGGCGATGAGTTCATCGGCTATGTCCTGCAAGCCCCTTTCCGCGGTGTCGATCTGCGCCGCGCTTTCTGCCCGTGCGGTGGGGGCGAAAACACGCTTGACGACTGTCGGCGAGCCACGCAGACCGCACCGGGTGAGATCGTCAATGCCGGCGTCGGCTGCAGTCCACTTCACGACTTGGCTGCGCGCCGCGCAAAGAGCCTGCTGGAGCGAGCCCCGGCGGATTTCGTTGGTGTCTTCCAGCATGGTAATGAGGCAAGGGAGTCTGCTCTTCAGCAACTGGGTGCCGCCTTCGGCGCGACGCGCGACTTCGATCTCGCGCGTTTTGAGATCGATGGAGGCAATCTTCGCGACATAGGTAAGTTGCGATAGATCCAGGCGCTTGGCTATGCCGGGTCCGACCTGGGCGGTATCGCCGTCAATCGTCTGCTTGCCGGTGAAGACGATGTCCGGCCTGCCGAAAGTCTCCCCAATTTTTGCGATTGCTTGCGAAAGAGCAAAGGAGGTCGCCAGCGTATCGGATCCGGCAAAATAGCGGTCCGTCAAGAGAACTGCTCGGTCAGCACCGTAACCGAGCGCCTTTCGCAGCGAGTCCTCCGCCATGGGCGGACCCATTGTGAGCACAGTAACCTCGCCACCATGAACGTCGCGCAGTTTGAGCGCTTCTTCGAGGGCGAACAGGTCGTAAGGATTGATGATGGTCGGCACACCCTGACGCATGATCGTGTTCGTCACCGGGTGGACGCGGATCTGTGCCGAATCCGGCACCTGCTTGATGCAGATTACGATGTGCATTGGCGATTTCTCTAAGCTCCCAGTCCGGATGCGTGCTTGGCGGTTCACCTCATGCCTGCATCGTTCATGCCAAGTCTTCTGCCTGCCTCTATTCCAGAAGGTGGCTTCGTTTGCTTCCGAGGAGCGTCATGAGGACTGGATTTGTCGACTTCTCGACATTGTCGCGTCGCAGCCGTGTCGGGCTCATTACTTTCCGAACCGCTTCAGTGCAGAGTCGAGCGGGACGAAGGCGCGGCCAGGTGCGGGACATATGTTTGGATCGTGGTCCCTTAGCACCTTGAACACACGTTGCGTGAGCGGCGAGGAAGTCGCGAAATCTTCGTAGGCGCGTTCCAGCTTGGCGCGCACCCGCGCGGCGATTACCTGGTCAGGCAGACCGGAGAAATCTTCTTCGGCAAGGTATTGGCCCACGCGCTTCATGATATGGAGCCGCGAGACATTCATCACTTTCGGGTCGTAGGAGACGCCAAGGCAGGCGAAGAAGTCCTCCGCAGCCGACAGGCCTTTCAGTCGCGCCAGGATATCGGTGCGATCGATCGGGCGGCTGTCAGCGGAGCAGTTCATTGTATTCTCCCGGCGCGAAATTGTGGTGTCGATGCGTTGGTGACATTGCTGACGGCGTGCCGACCTCTGACACGGCGGCTGGGGCAAGAGACTTGGTGATCTCAAGCTTTTCTGAAGTGGTGAAGGCGACCCCGGGTTTGACCGCTCTCCATTGCGCAGGGTCGTCACGTTGAGGAAGACCTCACGGCTCGTCGGCTATTGTGCCGCTCGGACCCGGGCCGGAATGAAGCTGTTCTGCACCTCGCCCGCACAGTCCAGCACTGGGAAGGGCCCGTAGCTTCTCGGTGATCGCAGGCAGGACCTCAAGCACGCGGTCTACGTCATCTTCGCCGTTGTCACGCGACAAGGAGAAGCGGACTGCCCCACATGCCGCGTTCATAGCGATCAGAACATGGCTCGGTTCCAGTGAGCCAGAGGCACAGGCGGACCCGGCGGAACAGGCGATTCCCAGCCGGCTCAGGACAATTGGGATTGCATCGCCTTCGATACCTTCGAATCCAATGTTTGCAGTGTTTGGCAATCGCTCTTGCGGATCGCCGTTGATGGATGTGTTTGGGATGCGCTGGATGATCCCGTTCTCAAGGCGGTCGCGCAACCATTTTATTCGTTTTGTCTCGTCCATGAATTTCAAGGCGAGTTCGGCCGCCATGCCCAGTCCGACTATGCCGGGTGTGTTTTCAGTGCCTGCACGCCGGTCGCGCTCTTGGTGCCCACCCTTGATCATGGAGGAGAAGCGCACGCCACGTCTTACATAAAGCGCGCCTATCCCCTTTGGACCATGCAGCTTGTGGGCGGAGAGCGACAGCATGTCGATCGCGGTCGATTTCAGCTCAATCGGAAGCCTTCCGACCGCCTGCACTGCATCAGTGTGGAAAAGCGCGCCGACTTCCCTGGCTAGATCGGCAAGCTTAACCACGGGAAAGATCGTACCGGTCTCATTGTTCGCCCACATTATCGAGACGATTGCCACTTGTGGGGTGAGGGCGGTTCTGTAGGCGTCCAGGTCGAGCCGGCCGTGGTGATCGACTGGGATAATGTGCACCTTGACGCCGCGCGTCTTTTCAAGGTGCGCGCACAACTTCAGAACGGCCGGATGTTCAACCGCGGAAGTCACTATTTCCGTTCGGTCGGGCATCACCTCCAGCGCCGAAAGGATGGCTGTACTGTCGCTTTCAGTCCCGCCCGAGGTGAAGATGATCTCGTCCTCGAATCCCGCGCCGATGAGGGCTTGCAACTGTTGCCTCGCCTTTCTCACGGCTTCAGCAACCGATGCGCCATAGGTGTGCATGGACGAATGATTGCCAAATTGCTCCGTAAAGAAAGGCAACATCGCTCCAACGACTGCAGGATCAACCCGCGTCGTTGCGTTGTTGTCGAGATAGACAGGGCTCATGGGAGTGATCCTTCAACTGCTGAAATGATTCAAGGGTAGGCGGGCCATTGAACCTCTGGCGCATATCGTATCTGGTAAGGTGGGCGGCCGGGCGAGCGATGGCTTGGCTGACCGGTCGCTGTCGACATTGCCCTTTGGTGGCGGCATCCGCCGGGAATTCAGCTGTTTCGGGCAATTTTGTTTGCTTGCCCACGGCAACGATCGATGATCGCGATTTCGCGCATCACCGAACGCAATTGTTCCGGGCCGACAGTGCGTGTCGGCCGGTTCCAGAGCGCCGGCGGTTACCGGTTCGACGCAGTATTCCTTGGCGTCGCTATAGTCGAACATAGCCTGTTCCCTCGCAATCATTTGCAGGACTTGCCGCAGCCGCACGTCTCACGCGCATTGGGGTTATCGAAAACAAAGCCGGATGTTTCGAGCCCAGTGACGAAGTCCACGGTCATGCCGGCGGCATGGGGTTGGGAGCCTCTATCCATGAACACCTTGAGCCCATCTCGCTCGATGATCGCATCGCCCTCACGTGAGACGCTCTCCAGGCCCATTGAGTATTGGAAGCCGGCGCAGCCGGCATGGACCATGATGCGAAATCCTTCCGCCGGCTCGCTGGCGCGGTAAAGAGCGGCCTTGATGGCGGCAACAGCGTTGTCGGTGAGCGTAATCATGGCTCGATTTCTCCTCGGTCCGACGTTTTCGCGGATCATCTCGCATGGACCGTGCCAAAGGGAAGACGTGTCAAAAACCGTAGGACATCCCGACGTCTCTTATGCTCGATTGCTGGGGAGACGTCCGACAACCGACACTTACTGTCGGGTTTGTCGCGTCCGCGTCACAGGAAGGGCGCCTGAGTTCGCGATGCACTCACGCGTAAAGCAATGAACAGAGCCAAAGATGTTCAGAGCTTGCCGCGGAGCAACTGGCACGATTTTTGTGAAGCCTTCGTTGCGGCGGCAAAATTGCCGGCCGATTCACCTTTGGGTTGCCCTCGCAATCGAAGAACGAAGGAAAGCAATATGATCCATCAGACCCGCCTTGAGTGGGAAAGCAGCACCGCCGGTGGTACCCGAATGCTCGATCGGCCGATTGGCGCCGACCACCCAACAATCGCTCTCTACCGGCGATTGGCCGCTGACCGCCCGGAGACAGGATTCGACTGGCATGTGCCTGACGATCGATCGCGTCCGCCGTGCACACCCCTGAGGCCCGTTTTTCGATCGATCGTCAAAAGAAGAACGGGGCGGGGGTAAAAACATGGATCAGCGCAAGAAGCGGTCGCCCAACGAAATCCGGCGTGCGTGGGAAGTCTGTCCGAACATTCCCGCGCGTGATTTCGCCGCCCAATTGGCCATTTCGGAAGCGGAACTGGTCGCGGCCCATTGCGGTTTCGGCGCGGCACGCATCGACCCGCGCGTCAATCACCTTCTGACGGGCCTCGAATTCGTGGGCGAAGTGAGGGCGCTGACCCGCAATCAAGGTGCCGTGCACGAAAAGATTGGCGTCTTCAACAGAGTGATAACCGGCAACAATCACGCCATGGTCCTTGGTGACGAATTCGACCTTCGCGTCTTCCCGCAGGCTTGGAGGTATGGTTTCGCTGTTGAAAGGCGCCATCGCGGCGGAATCCAGCGCAGTTTGCAATTCTTCGACGCCACCGGCGCAGCAGTGCATAAGGTGCATCTCAGGCCGGTCTCCAACCTTCATGCCTATCGAAAGCTGGTGGCCGAGCTCGTATCCGCCAACCAGGAGCCGACCATGTCGCTTAAGGCGAGAGTAGCCGACCTGGGCGCGAGGACTGCGGACTGGGCCGGCACGGTGGACGACCTACGCGAGCACTGGAGCCGGCTGACTGACGTCAACCTTCTAAAGACGCTCAAGCTCAGCCGCTGCCAGGCTTTGCGCATGGTCGGCCAGGATTACGCTTGGCTGCTCGACAATGCCGCAGTTGGCGCCGTGCTCCAGCGTGCGGCCGAAGACGAATTGCCGATCATGTGCTTCGTCGGCAACCGAGGTTCTATCCAGACCCATTCCGGCTTAATCAAGTCGGTCAAGCAGATCGGGCCGTGCATCTATGTGCTGGACGAAACGTTCCGGCTGCATCTCAGGACCCACCAAATCCGTGAGGTTTGGGCCGTGCGCAAGCCGACCAATGACAGTCACGTCACCTCGCTCGAAGCATATGGGTCCGACGGCAAGATTATCATCCAGTTGTTCGGTGCGCGCAAGGAAGGCGAACGCGAGCGCGACGACTGGCGGGTTCTGGCGGAAAACCTGCCTCGTTTCCCCGACAGCTACATGAGAAAAGACCGATCGTCGTCGGTGGGACGCCGGCGCCCATCTGCCTCCGCAGCCAGTAGCCGGGCATTGAAGCCGAGATCGGGGACACGATGACGCAATAAGCGCGCTGTATTATCGTAACGCGATGAGCAGGAAGCAATTTGGCGCTGCCCCATCGACCGCATGGTTACGACGAAGCCGCGGCCTTTGGGCCGAGCTCAGAGGTGACAATAGCGTGAACGCCGCCGACCGTCGTCACTCCCCACCAGGCGGTCAGGTTTTGCGGTTCGGGCCGAGCAAAAATACTGTCAAGACAGCGAGGAACGTAGCAACCGCGCTGTAGACAAAGACACTGGCAATACCCGTGTGATCCACCAATAGGCCACCGAAAGTTGTGCCGGCTGCGATGGCCACTTGGAAGGTTATGACCATCAGTACACCAGCGCTCTCGGCCTGTTTCGGAGCGGCGCGTAGCACCATCCATGTCTGCAATCCGACCGGGACCGCGCCAAAAGCAAAGCCCCATACGGCAACTGCAATTGCCGAGGTCAAGGCCGATGCTCCCATAGTCAGGAGCGAGACAGCGGCTACGGCAATGAGCAGGGGCGGCAGGGCCGCGACCGCCTTGAGACTGTGTTTGGTGAGGAATGCGCCGGCTAAATTGCCGAAGACGCCGGCCGTGCCAAAAGCAAGGAACACGAGCGGGATCGACTTCTTGTCGAGCGCAGGAACGCTCTCGAGAAAGGCGCGGATGTAGGCGAAGCTGGCAAAATGGCCGGAAGCGACCAATAGCACGACTAGCACCGCAACCTTCATCGCCGGATTCTTCGCGACGTCCAGCGGACTGCGGAATCTGCGCACTTCGATCGGAGGCAGTGGCGGAATGGTTACGAGTTGCACGAGCAGCGCAACGGCACTCACGATTGCGGCGACCTTGAACGAGGCTCGCCATCCCCAAATGTCACCGACATAAGCGCCGATTGGAGCCGCGCAGACGGAGGCGACAGAAACGCCGGTGAGGATGATCGACATGGCGCGCGGCATGAGGTGACTTGGAACCAGCCGCATCGCCAACGCTGCCGAAATTGACCAAAAACCACCAAGCGATATGCCAAGGACGACGCGTGCCGCCAGCAAAACCGGCAGCGACCCCGCAACCTCCGCCAGAACGTTCGACAGGATCAGCAGGAGCGTCATCGCCCAGATGACGACCCTGCGGTCCAGACGCTTTGTCACGATGGCGATTATCGGTGCCGAGATCGCCGCGACGATTGCGGTCGCTGTTAGCGCCTGTCCAGCCGTGCCCGTGGTGATACGGAGATCATGCGCGAGCGGTGTCAGAACGCTGGCGGGCAGAAACTCTGCCGTCACAAGCCCGAAGGTGCCGAAGGAAAGCGAAATGATGGCACCCCATGCAGGGCCAGAACGTTGATAGGGACTTTCTGGGTCAAGCCGATCTCGGTCGAACAAAGCCGCGTCCACTAAATCTGTCGCCGATTCGGTCATGAATGAGTTCTCCGGCTAGGAGCTGTTGCAGCAGGGGTGGCTACATCGCCGGGGATCAAAGCCGCGAGACCTTCCGGCGGCGGCCAGTCGGCATCAGTCGAGGCCTCGGCGCCCGACGCATCCGAGGCCTCATCGGAGGGCCGACGGACCCAACCGTCGACAATGCGGGAGAGTTCTCGGCGCGGTCGCATCGATCGCATTCGTCGAAGTGCGGCCTGTTCACTGCGAACCAAGCAAGCCGAACGCGGTGTCCTCGATCGAGGCCTTGATGGGGGGATGATCGACGATCTCTATATTGCTTTGAAGCAGGAAGTTCCGTCGCCATATGTGGTTATCCTGGCAGCCAGAATTGAGCGGTTGTCGCAAGCACCAAGGCGGTCGCAATGAGTGCAACGAGGCGGAAGTCTGATCGATGGCTGCGGTTCGATGGCCGCGCGATCGACAAAATTGAGGTGATGAGTTATCCCTTTTGAAGCCGTTGCTCCCAATTTTGGGATAAGGTAATTGCAGGCGGTCCCAGCAACGTCGGGCGGCCTTTTTGGTGATCGAATTCATGGGACGACACTCTCGGTCCGTGACGCATCTGCGAATGACTGCGCAAGTTCCGTGCCATCAACGACAAATCTGGCTCTGCTGAGCGGGTGGTGGAGGCACGAGCGTGGGCTATCCCAAGAGCTTGCCGCAAGGTTGTTCGAAGTTGAGGTGCCGGATAGACCGCAAATATGTCGGGCGGCCTGGGGTTGGCCAACACGAAGATGCGCAAGTTCAAAAGGACGAGCTGAACCCTTGCCGATATCCGTCCGAGGCTGATCTGGAGAAGGTCAAGAACTGCGTCTTGAAGGCTTCCGCCGCACCGGCAAATGCGAACCCAAGGTGCTGGGCAAGATGGACAGGGCCATCCAACCCGTCGACTGGACGCTCATTAATGGCGTCGGTGTGGCTCTGTAGCTGGCGAGAAAAACGCCCTGCTGAAAGACAAAAGCTCGTGTGGCCGGCTCTGAAGGACGGCCAATGAGGCAGGCGAGGAGAGGCTATAGTCCATTCGTGTAGACTGATCTTGTCCCACGGAGGCGGCTAACCACCCCGCCAGACATCATCGAGGGGAGCGCCACTAGGCTCACCCCAAGTGTTGGTCATTTCCACCTGGGTGACCTCGGCCAAGTCACCAAGCCGCTTAGCGCAAGCTTTCGAACTGGATGCTCCCCGGGCACATGATCGGCTAGCGATCCCACCAGTTGAGTTGCTCCAAGTCGGTGTCTAGCTTTCTACATTCTGTGTCCGACGCTGGACAAGAATGTTGCAATCCCGACCAGCAAGTCAGCGCAGGCGCCACCTGCTGCCCAGCAAACAGCAAGGATTATCGAAAGACGAATTCGGCACGGAGCTTGCACCAACGATTGCATGCAAATGCCGACAGCATCTCATGAACGGTCTCTCGATTCTGGCGCGGTTAAATCGCGGCCGGTTCCAGATCATGTCCCGCCCGAAATGGTGAGGGACTTCAGCCTGTTTACGTCGCCCGGCATGTTGCCGACCGCTAACGGGGATCCGCATGCAGCGGTTGCTTGCGTTCATGCCGGGCCTCCGATCTTTTATTCAACCAGCAACACGCGCGACGGTCGGGGTACCTGGGTCATCACTCGCGCGAGCGACCAGCGCCGGGTGCTGCAGGACACCGAAACGTTTTCCAGCCATCGCAGCATCTTCGCCTCTGTGCTCGGCGAGAGCTGGCCGATGATCCCGCTTGAGCTCGATCCGCCATTCCACGGTGTTTTTCGCTCACTGCTCAATCCGCTGCTTTCGCCAAAGCGGGTAATGGCATTGGAGCCGGCTGTCCGGGAACGAGCGATCAAGCTGATCGACAGGATCGCCGCATCAGGCACGAGCTGCGACATCATGAAGGATTTTGCAGTTCCGTTCGCGGTCAATATCTTCCTTCGCTTTATTGGGCTTTCGGACAACGGACTAGAAACATTTGTCGGCTGGGCTAGAGATCTGCTCCACGGCGATAAGGAGCAACGACCACCCGCAGCCCGGACGATCGTGGCCTTCATCGACGAACTTGCCACCGAGCGCCGCAAGGAGCCGGTCGATGATTTCATGACCTTCATCGTGAAGGCAAAGGTCGAGGGTCGTCTGCTCAGTGACGAAGAAGTCCGTGGCATCGGCGTGCTTGTGTTCGTCGCGGGACTCGACACGGTCTCAGCAGCCATATGCTTCGACTTGGCCCATCTCGCGCGCAACCCCAAAGATCAGGAATTGCTACGAAGCGAACCGGACCGGATTGCCGTCGCTGCGGAAGAATTGCTGCGCGCCTATTCGACCATTCAGATGATCCGAGTGGCAACGAAGGATGTCGACTTCAAAGGCGCGCCGATCCGCAAGGGAGACTATGTTTCCTGTGCCACGATGATTGCCAATCGTGACCCGGCGGAATTCGAATGCCCGAATGAGATCGATCTGGCGCGCGAGGACAACCGGCACGCTGCCTTTGGCTATGGTCCCCATCGTTGTCTTGGCTCACACCTTGCCCGGCGGGAGATTGTCATTGGCCTGGAGGAGTGGCTGGCGCGCATCCCAGCCTTTCGGATCAAGACAGGGACTGAACCTATCACCTTCGGCGGCCATGTGTTCGGGATCGAGAATCTGATCCTGGACTGGTCCTGAAGTTTCAGCCAACGACATTGGAGTTCGCTATGCGTGTCGTCGTACATAAAGCCAGATGCCAGGGTCATGCGCGCTGCTGGGCGCGGGCGCCGAGAGTCTTCAAGCTTGATGACGCCGGCTACATCTTGCCCGGTGATATTGATGTTGCCGATGGGGAGCAACTGCTTGCCTCAAAAGGGGTACGAGCCTGCCCCGAACAAGCTCTGGAAGTTGACGAGCCCCCCGCTAACTCAGTTGTAGAGAGAGACACACGCAAAGTGCAGACTGGCATCGGGAAGGACAAAACAATCATACAATTCGCGACAGACCCTGTCGACCACGCGAAACTTACCGAACTGCGTGACCGAGAGGCGATCCGCAACTGCCTGTATCGGTACTGCCGCGGGATAGACCGCGCCGATGAGGCGGCGCTGCGTAGCGCATACTGGCCCGAAGCGTATGACAGGCACGGTCCCTATTGCGGACCGGCAGAGGACTTCATCCAATTTGCTCTCGGTCTGCCGGGGCACCGTAACATCCATCAAATCACGAACAGCCTGATCGACTTCATCAGTTCAGCAGAGGCCGCGGTCGAGAGCTATTTCACCGCGCTGCAACGCGGACCGGATACAGACCAAGAAATACGTCAGACGCTGCTTTGCGGCCGTTACTGCGATCTGTTTCAGAAGAGGCAGGACGAGTGGCGAATTGCGGAACGGACAGTCGTCTACGATTGGGTTGAGGAGCAAATCCCGCCAGCGATTCT
Source organism: Mesorhizobium sp. M6A.T.Ce.TU.016.01.1.1 (assembly GCF_003997065.1). NCBI lineage: Bacteria > Pseudomonadati > Pseudomonadota > Alphaproteobacteria > Hyphomicrobiales > Phyllobacteriaceae > Mesorhizobium > Mesorhizobium sp. M6A.T.Ce.TU.016.01.1.1. The sequence goes on from NZ_RZTJ01000018.1 coordinate 117,403, forward strand.
TGAGGCAGATAGGTTCGGCCAGCGACAGCCGATTGGAGCACCACATCCAGACGATCCCATCTACCAGTTGCTCAAGGGTCACATCCCCACCGACCAAGATGGCGTCGAGGGTCCCCAACTGGGAGCTGCATAAGTGGGTAGAAATGGAGGATGAGCGCCTTACGGGAACGACATCTGTGTGGGGCCGCAACTGGCGGTCACTGCAACGATTTGGCTCGACCCTTCATTCCGCCCAAGGTTGATGGGCTGAGATTACAAGCGGTCATCGTGGAGAAGCTCTCGTGAAACTGGCAGCACGCACCGTAATCATCACAGGCGCTGCGGGCGGGATCGGCCGTGCCCTGGTCGATATCCTTGCCGCGGACGGAGACACTGTAGTTGCGGTGGACCTTCCGGGCAGTGGTGTGGTTGAACTGGCTCGGGATCTCGGGTCGCCGCACGTCGGTCTGGAGTGCGATGTGTCGCGAGAGAAGGACATGCTCTCACTTTTCGGCCAGGTCGAAGCACGGTTCGCGCAAATCGATGTCCTCATCAACAATGCGGCGGTTGGGCCCACGATGGATAGGATCATCGACACCGCTGTCGATACCTTCCGACGCGGCGTGACAGTGAACCTTATTGGGCCATTCGTTATGGCCCGGGAAGCGGCGCGGCGCATGAGGCCTGGCGGTGCGATCGTCAATGTGGCTTCGATGGCGGGCGTGGTCGGCAATCCCAGGCGCAACGCCTACGCAGCCTCGAAAGCTGGCGTGATCTCGTTGACAAAGTCCCTTGCATGCGAGTGGGCTATGCGAGGAATCCGCGTCACGGCGGTGGCGCCGGGCTCCGTCCGCACCCCAATGGTCACAGAACTGGCACGCGCTGGCAAAATGGACCTCGCGGCGATACGCCGCCGCGTGCCGATGGGGCGCTTGGCTCGCCCCGACGAGATCGCCAGGGTCGTGCGTTTTCTGAGCAGCACGCAGGCGCGCTACATCACCGGCTCGGTGCTGGCAGTCGACGGAGGCTGGATGTCATTCAACCAGCCGGGGGATGCTCACCCGCCGGTGGATGGTGCGCTCCAAGCCGAGCTCTCCTGTCCGGCCGAATGCACAGATGCGCGAATCGTGCTCGTCACCGGTGGCGCAAAAGGCATTGGCGCGGCCGTCGCTCGCCGCTTTGCCGCCAACGGCGACACCGTCGTGATTGCTGATAAAGATGGCACTGCAGCGGCAGAGCTGGCTACATCGCTCCCCGGCAAGCATCTGGCGAAATCGCTGGACGTGGCCGTCGAGAGCGATGTGGTGTCGATGTTCGAAGAACTGAGGCGACGCTTCGGGTATATCGATGTTCTGGTCAATAGTGCTGATACCGCCGACAGGATTGTGCCTGCGATCGAGCAACTGTCGAACCAGCTCGAACACGTCCTGGATGTCAACCTTACCGGCGCCTTCACCTGCGCGCGCGAAGCGATCAAGGCTATGCGCCCGGGCGGCGTGATCCTCAATCTCGGGTCGATCGACAGCTTTCTGCCGTTCGCGCCGCGCCATGCCTACGGCGCCTCCAAGGCGGGGATGGATATGCTGACCCGTTGCATGGCGGCCGAACTCGGCCCGGTCGGAATTCGGACAGCCACCGTCGCTCCTGGCCACATCCGCACGCCCGCACTTGCTCAGTTGGCCAAAGCCGGCCGCATCGACCTGGCAGCAATCGGACGACGCATCCCCATGGGCAGGATGGGACGGCCAGAAGACGTCGCAGATGCATCGTTCTTCCTTGCTTCGTCTGACGCCTCATATATCAACGGCTCGATCCTCTACGTGGACGGCGGCTGGACCTCGTTCGGTGATGCGGGAAACGCCAGCGAACTCTATGACGAATGTTTTGCGGAGGCCGCAGGTTAATTGCCAGGCATTCGCAGGGCGACCGGCCGAGCATTATGAAGCCTCGGCTCCACGACGCACCCGAGGTGCTTGAGATCCAAGCCTGCGCATGCGGAGCACATTCCCGGTCGGCTGACGTGTCTATAACGAGGAGAAATCATGGAATTTGCCACTTTCATTCTGGCCGCCCAGCGCGGCTATCACCAATCCTCAGAAAGCGTCATCCGCAACTCCATCGAACAGGCCGTCGCTTCGGAGCAGGCTGGGTTCAACACCGCGTGGTTTGCTGAGCACCACTTCAACAATTACAGCCTCATACCATCCCCGCTGATGATGGTGGCGCACTGCGCCGGCTTGACAAGCACGATTCGCCTGGGCACTGCCGTCTGCGTGCTGCCGCTTTACCAACCGCAGCGCCTGCTGTCCGAGATCGGCTTCGCCGACATCGTTGCGAACGGCCGTCTCGAGCTCGGCGTAGGCTTGGGATACCAGCAGTTCGAGTTCGAACGGTTCGGCGTGGACATCGATGAGGCGCCGGCCGTCTTTTCGGAATACCTGGACATCATTCTCAAGGGCCTCAACCAAAACGTCTTCGAACACGACGGCCAGTATGAGAAGATCCCCCCAACAGCGATTTCGGTCCGCACAGTCCAGCAGCCGACGCCGCCTATCTGGATCGCTGGCGGAGCCGCACGGATGGCTCGGGCCTACCGCGAGGGGCACAATTTTTTTGTCACAGCCTTCCACGACGGCTTAGAGACTTTGACCACACTGCGTGAATCAGTCGAGAGGGCGGCGGCATCCGAGGAAAAGAACGTCACCGACGTCAAGATATCGCTGCTGCGCTGCTGCTATGCCAGCCACGACGAGTTGGAGATCAACAGCTATCTCGACAATGCCCGCTTCCAGCGCCGGCTTTCTGAAGCCCTGCATCAGCGCCGCCAACAGAGCCACGATGGCTACCTGCTGCAGGAGACACCGACCCAGCAGGATCTGTCCTTCGAGACCATGCGCAAAAATTTGCCGATTGGCAGCGTAAATCGCGTGATTGATCGCCTGCTGGAAGAGATCGATATCTTGAAACCGGACCAGATCGCAGTTCAGACTCAATTGGGCGACTTCGACCAAAAGACGATGCTGCGCCAGATCGAGCTCTGGGGCGACAAGATCATCCCTGCGGTCAACAAGGCGCTTTGTCATGCCGGAAGCTGAAGCCGGCCGTTACGATGATGGCTGCCTATCCAGCGCGCAATGGCGTGGGTCCGAGCTAGGGAGGAGCTTCGATCAGCATGTGCTGCCCTGCGTACATTCACGTTCGCTTGAGGAGGTCCAGGCGGGCGAGGTGTTGGCGACGGAGGGGACAGGCCTTTCGTCTGTCGAATTGCGTGATGTCTTGGCCGCAACTTTCCCGTCTACCTCCAGCAGCGTATTCGCTTTGGAGGAGTTGAGCGAGCCCGAGCCGGAACTGGAAGAGGAGCTGCTACGCCGGCTGCTGCTAGCGCATGCTGCGCCGGCCGACCCGGCGAGCGCCCGCTTGGCCAAGATCATCGCCCGGCGTGCGATGCGCATGGACCATCTTTGGCGGGATCTTGGCCTCTCAAATCGCGCTGAGCTCAGCCGCCTGCTTGCCAGACATTTTCCCGCGCTGGCGGCAGGCAACACAGAAAACATGAAATGGAAAAAGTACTTTTACCGCAAGCTGTGTGAGGCCGAAGGCTTTTCGTCATGCACAGCACCCAGTTGCGGGGAATGCCATGACTTCGAAAGCTGCTTCGGCCCGGAGGAAGTTGAGAGTCGCCTCTCGCCGACCACGAATGTCGGTTAGTCACTTCGCTTGATCGCAACTGCGGACAAACGCTTTTCGCGGCGCCGTCGTATGGAGGAAGGGATGTTCATCGCCTCGCGATATTTGGTGACGGTACGGCGAGCGACATCGATGCCGGTCTCCTTGAGTTTAGCAACGATGTCTTCGTCGGAATGTACCTTGTCGAGCGATTCTTCGGCTATGATTGCCTTGATCCGATGGCGGACAGCTTTGGCGGAGTGCGCGTCGCCGCCCTCGCAGGATGCGATTGGCGCAGCGAAAAAATACTTCAGCTCGAACACCCCGCGCGGAGTCAACATGTACCTGTTCGAAGTCACCCGGCTTACCGTCGACTCGTGCATGCCGATCTCGTCAGCGACATTTTTGAGACAGAGAGGCCGCAGATGGGCGGCGCCGTGTGTAAAAAAGGCATCCTGCTGGCGCACGATTTCGGTCGCAACCTTAAGGATCGTCTTAGCGCGCTGCTTGAGACTGCTGATCAGCCAGTTCCCTTTTTCCTGGCAATGGTCGAGAAACGCTTTGCCTTCCGGATTTTGATTGGTCAGCTGCGAGATTTCGGCGATATAGGTGTGGTTGATCAACACTTTGGGCAGCGTGGCCGGATCAAGCTCCACCCGCCATCCACCTTCGGACTTGGGCATTACCCAGACGTCCGGTACGATGGTTTCCGGCGTCCCGGACTGGAACCGGTCTCCAGGCTTGGGATCGAGCGCGCGGATTTCGTTCCTCATGTCGAGGAGATCCTCCTCGTCGACTCCGCAACGCTGCTTCAATCCCTGAAAATCCCCCCGTGCAAGCATCTCGAGATTGGCGACCAAAGCTGCCATAGCCGGGTCGAACCGGTCTTGCTGGCGCAGCTGAATCTCCAGGCATTCGCTGAGAGTTCGCGCAAAAATCCCCGGCGGATCAAATTGCTGCAAGATTCCGATGACCCGTTCCACATCAGCTTGCCGAACGTTTAACCTCCTGGCCAGATCGAAAAGGTTTACCTGAAGATAGCCAGTGTCCTCCAGATGGGCGGCGAGCTGTCCGGCAATCAGCCGCTCCTGGGGGGTGAACGGGGTGAGGGCGACTTGGCGGGCGACATGGTCGTGCAATGTTTCGGTGTGGGCGGTAAACTCCTCGACGGCAGGTCGATCGTTGCCGCTACTGCGTTGCGACTTCCATTGCCCGCGCCCGCCAGACGGCCCGCCAATGGGCGATTCGCCGATTTCGCTTCTGCTTTGACTGCTCCGCTGATCCTCCCCTGGCAGCGGCGAAACGTCGTCAAACGGGTCAGGCTTCAAAACGGGGTTCTTCTCGAGTGCCTGCTCCACGAGCTGATGGAGTTCAGTATGCGTCAATCGCAGCAAGCGAATAGCTTCAATGGCTTGAGGCGATAAGACCATACGTTGCTTCTGGCGTTGAAGCAGGCTTGCTGAGAGATGCATGTTGAACCGGTAATCTGCCGAGGAGGCTCTAGTGTGTGCTGGGGTTGTGTGAGACTTGCCACTTCTGGGTCATGCCGCCGCCTTCAGTTTGTCGAGAACGTTTTGCGGGGATGAAACGCCATAGGGGTCCGTCTCGCAGTTGTCACAGAAGCCTTCCTCCTCGAACCACTGCTCCACCACGCCATCGTCGATCAGAGCGGCGTATCGCCAGGAGCGCATTCCAAAGCCCAGATTGTCCTTCGCGACCAGCATGCCCATCTTGCGCGTGAACTCGCCCGACCCGTCTGGGATCAGCTCGATCTTCTGCAGCCCCAAGGACTTTCCCCACGCATTCATGACGAAAGCATCGTTGACTGAGACGCAGTAGATCGCGTCAATTCGCAGTTCCAGAAATTGATCATAGAGTTTTTCGAAATCGGGCAGTTGGAAGGTCGAGCAGGTCGGGGTGAAGGCGCCAGGCAGCGAGAACAGGATAACGCGCTTGCCCCCGAAATAATCGTCGGAGGTCTTGTTCTCCCACCGATAAGGATTTGGCCCCCCGATCGACTCATCGCGAACACGCGTGCGAAAGGTCACGAGAGGAACGTTCTTTCTATCGGTCATTAATTTGCTCCCAGGCCAAAGTGGTACGGTGCATCTTTCGGTTAAACTGAAGCGGCATCGACTTCCGTCGACAGTTCCGGCAGCCTCGCGCCTTGGCGTGGTTGCCTCGGACAGGTCTTGTGCAAGACCGCCCCCGAGCAGGGACGTTTAACGGCGACGAGCTTCCAGTTTTCCGCGGAGACGGGGAATGTTTGCTCGCGGGCTTTATCGAGCTTTGAGAGGTAGGCATGGTCTCCAAACGTGGTTTTGACTGCGTTCTATCGACCGAGTCGCAAGCGCCATGCCAATTGACCCGATGCCTTGGGTTCACTTCGGTTTTTGCAGCAACTTTCGTGTTGTGCAGTAATGCCGGTCGATATTATTGCTCAAGCAGCACTGGAAATTGGGTGCGACTCCGTTCGGCAAACCCGGCCTTTGTCCGAAGCCGGACACGAATGTCGGGAATTAGCCAAACGCCAGGACCTGGGGCGGGTTAAGAAACGTTGCCGTGGGCACCGGCTTCAGCACAATTGCGCCACGCGAGCATGGCTCCCAGCGTCAATGCCCTGCAGCAGCGAGACGAAAGTCACTGCAGAATATCAACCTCTGCGAAGTCGTTGAGACCCAGCATGTGCGAGCCGTTCGAGGCGCAGATCAAGGCATGCTCGAGGAAGAGCTCGTGCTCTCGGCAGCAAGTGTTGCGACGTCTGACAAGGATAGTCGCGCTTCAAGGAAAAGAACCTGAATGGTGCACGGCTTGTGAAGGCCTGGCGCATGGAAATGGCTGGGCTGATCATCCCCCATGGCGGGTGGATGAAGAGCTGGCCCCTATCTCCCTCAGCTGCAACGGGGGGAGATAGGGCATGTCCGTCCTATCGCGCTCGGTAACATTCCTCGGTGAGGCAATAAGGGGGAGCAATTTCTCATTTCGGCCGACACGACCCAGCTCTCCTTTCATGCGCTGATTCCCCTAGGGAAATCGCGACTCCAGCCTTCCTATGCAGCGAATCGCGGTGCTGTCCGATGTCCGACAATGTCGGATGCGGATCGTAGCTGGGCTAGATCCGTCACTTTGCCTCGAATGGTTTCCCACTGGCATAATATCTGCTTCGCCCCAAATGCGGCGACAGTTATCTCAGGAGGGAGCCAAAATCTGTGCGGCATCTGTGAATGGATCGACTTCAATCGAGACCTCGGAGGTCCCGACGCGCGAAGGGAGCTTGCCGATATGACGGCCACCATGGCGAACCGCGGTCCGGACGACGAGGGGACTTGGATCGGCGGGCCTGCGGCGCTGGGACACCACACCTGGCAATCATCGATATCCAGGGCGGCCGTCAGCCGATGATGCTCCAGGAGGATGGCCGACCTGACTTGGTGCTCGTCTACACGGGTGAGACTTACAACTACCGCGAGCTGCGTCAACAGCTGGCCGGCCTAGGCCATCGCTTCGACACGAGCAGTGACACCGAGGTGGTGCTGCACCGCCCACGCGAGTGGGGCTCTTCGGCGGGTACACTTTTTTCACGAAACCCATGAATGTTTCTCGCGACATCATCCCGCAATCGGTGGTGCAGCGGGTGAAGAGCCCGTATCCGGCTATCCAGGATGCCGCCTACGACAAAATGCTACGTACGCGGTTCACTGCGGTGCTGGACGACCTAGTGCGGCAGTGGCACCGCTGTTGTCCGTCGACAGGTCCCGCGCTTGCTCGGTGCGACCAACAACCTTAAGGGCTAGGGCGTATCCTGACCCTGCAAGATCTCCTCACCGACTATAAGGTGCGCCTCACGATCTGAGACGATGGGACAGGATGGCCAAGGAGGTGCGCCGTCTTGCATGCCCGCCAGCGAGGCGAACCCTCTTGGCTACGCGCGCCACCAGAGACGCTCCATATCGTCAGGCCCGCGTCTCATGCTCAGATGAGCCGGTATTTGGCTCTCTCATCAAGCGAACCGAGAGAGCCCATGCCAAGACGGAAGCAAGCAAGACGAACGAGCGTCAGAGATACCCTGCGCCTGACCCATAAACAGGGCAGTCTGGTGGGCGAGGTGGCAGAGCAACTGATGTTCGGCAAGACCTCGGTTTCCACCTATTTCTGCGGGCGCTGGAGGCGGGCTGTCGTGCTGGCCCTGCATGCGGCTTTGACGACGATGCGATGTTGAAACACCGTCTGTTGGGCCGAATCGGCCGTCGGCCACACGTTGGGTCGTCATCAGGTTCTCGACAGCTTCCCGGTGTCAAATCCAAACCGTGGTCGGCGATCCCCACCAGGGTGGGAAGGCAGCGCTGATATAGCCGAACGTCGATCAAGTCACGATCAACGATTGCCTCATGTCACATGCCCTGCGGGACTGAAAAACGGAGAAGAACATGTGCGATGCAAAACTGAAGACCGTGCTTTCGCTTTTTTCGCCGGTGGCCAGCAAATTAGATGCTCTCTCGTCCAACGGACCAGCGACGGATGCAAATTGCGTTAAGCTAAATACGAACGAGAACCCGTTTCCGTTGCCGAAGAGCGTAATGCAAAGTGCAATTGCTGCGATCGAACACCAGTATCTTTATCCGGAAGACGACAATCTCAGCTTAAGGGCAGCTGCCTCCGATGCTTACGGATTTTCCAAAGATCAGGTGATTGCCGGCAACGGTTCGTCGGAGCTGCTCGGACTCATCTACAGAGCTTTCCTCGCCCCAGGAGATAGAGTGGCAATGCTGTCGCCCGGATTTTCGTTCAACCGTAAACTTGCCATGTTGCAGGGTGCCGAGTTTCTCGAAATCGCATCGAGCGAAGCTCATCCCCTGCCGATAGAAAAACTGCTGTCCGGCCCCGCAAAAGACGCGAAGTTCATTCTGTTGGCTAATCCGAACAATCCGACCGGAACATTCGTGCCGGTGGCCGAAATCGAACGCCTTGTGGAGCAAGCAGATCGCTTGATCGTCTTGGATGAGGCCTACGTTGACTTCGCACCCGACCATGCCCTGCGCCTCGTCAATAGACATCCGAATCTTTTGATCTTGAGGACTTTTTCAAAGAGCTATGCTGCCGCTGGCGTGCGAGTCGGCTTCGGTTTCGGTCACCCAGAAATCATTGGCAGGCTGCGCAACATCCAGAATGTCTTCAACATGAACGTGATCGGGCAGGCGGTCGGGAAAAGCATTCTTGCGCATCGCCACGCCTACGAAGAGAACCACAGGCACATCAAGCATGAACGACAGCGAGTGACCCTGGCGCTGTTGCAACTTGGCTTTTCCGTAACACCCTCCCACGCAAACTTTTTGCTGGCCCGTGTGCCGGCGGGACAGGAGGGCTCATGCTGGCAAGCCGCGTTGAAAGAGCAGGCGATCCTCATCGCCAGCTTTCCTGACGTAGATTTGAAGAACTGTATTCGCGTCAGCATTGGCACCACAGAGCAGATGGACAAATTCCTTGCTGCCGCCAAACGCGTCTGTATGAGCTTTAAGAAGAATTGCGGTGTTCACAAGCATGAAGTCGATTCACATTAAGCATCAAGTAATAGGTGTTGATATGTCGTGAGCTATGATTTTATCGAACAAATAATTGGTAATTTGGAGAACAATTAATTGAAGAAAATTTCCGCTTCGGGCCTGACCTTCGGCATCTTCGATCATCTGGACGAAAACGGCGATGACATCGCACAACAATATGCAGATCGGCTGAGCCTAGCAGAAGCGTGCGATGGCTATGGCTTTTATGCGTATCATCTCGCCGAGCACCACTGTACGCCGCATGGCAGAGGTCCATCACCGAATTTGTTCTTAGCGAGCGTCGCCCAGCGAACCCGCAGTCTTCGTGTTGGTCCCATGGTAATGCTACTTGCGCTCTATCATCCGCTGCGTGCCTTCGAGGAGATCTGCATGCTTGATCAGTTGAGCGGCGGCAGGCTTGAACTCGGCATAGGGCGCGGCTCTGCTCCCACTGAATTGGGATACTTCGGGGTTGCTGTAGAAGCAGCACCAGAACAGTATGCGGAGGCCAGTGAGATTCTCATCAATGCGATGAAAGGCGGGACGCTTTCTTATCAGGGCCGCCACTTTGAGTTGAAAGATGTTCCGCTGACGTTGAGACCTCACCAATATCCCCATCCGCCGACATGGATCGCCACCAATCGACCCGAGCCGGCTAGCTGGGCCGCTGCGAATGGGGCAAACATCGCCTGCGTCGGACCTTCCACTTCTGTTCGCAGCGTTACCGACGCGTTCCGCGCCGCCCGAATTCACGATGCTGACATTGGCCAGCAAGCGCCATTTCTTGGATTGCTCCGAATGGTGGTGATAGGGCGTTCTGAAACAGATGCGTATTTGCTCGCAGCACCTGCCTATGAACGATGGCTCAATAGCTTCAAATTTCTATACGAACTAAATGCCATTTCCACTCCACCAAACTTGCCTTTGAACTTCGATGCAGCAATTGAAAGTGAATTGTGCGTCGTGGGAACGGCAGATTCTGTCCGAAAAGCTCTCCTTGATCAGCTGGAAGAGGCAGGTGCTAATTATCTTCTGTGTCAACTGGCATTTGGGGATTTGCCGCTGGATGCCTCACTATACACCGCATCGGCCATTCGATCCGAAATCATGGCTCGAGTTGCCGCATCGTGAATCCGTCGTGTGATTGGAGGAGCAGCGGCAGCGCTGCTCCTCATTGCGAAACGGTTGTGGGGGCCGGACTCCTGTGTCAGGTGTAAACCATTGGAGCACGTCCTATCTGATCCAGGTCATATCCTGCGGCTTTGAAGTAGTTGGCACATTCGGCTGGGGTGAAGAGGTCGACGACCGCGCCGAGGCGTCCTGACCTTGCCCCTCTGATCTAATCCGGTTTGAAGTTCGTTCTGGCCCATCCAGAGGACCAGGACATGAAACGCAGCCGCTTCTCTGAAGAGCAGATCATCGGAATTTTGAAGAAACACGAGGCCGG
>NZ_RZTJ01000182.1:0-386 GCF_003997065.1 Mesorhizobium sp. M6A.T.Ce.TU.016.01.1.1
GAAAAAGCCGCTACGCCTTGATATCTCGCTAGAGACCCGCCGCCTTCGCCAGATAGGGCGCCAGCGCCAGCGCATAGGTGGCCGTCATATGGTGATGGTCGCGCCAGTCGATGATGTTGCCGACCACGGCCGAACAGCTGTCCTTGCCACATAAGGCATCGTTCATGTCAACGAAACGGACCCCCGGCAATGTCCCCGCGGCGAGGGCGAAGACATCACTCGTCTCCACCTCCTGTCGCGCGTTGACGCATTTGTCGGGATTGGCGGCCAGGCAATCACCGGGATCGAACTTGACGAAAGGCGTGTTACGAATGGCGATAATGCGCACGCCGGCACTGTTCAAGTCGCTCCAGATGCTGCGCAAACCGTCGATCATTGCCGGCTCC
>NZ_RZTJ01000183.1:0-385 GCF_003997065.1 Mesorhizobium sp. M6A.T.Ce.TU.016.01.1.1
CTCCAGGCCGATAGCGCGGCGAGATTCTGGCGAAACAGAAGCTCGTTGGCTGCGCGCTGGATATCGACCGAGCGCGCACCCGGCGCCGTGCTGGTGACGACGGCCTGGCGCCGCGAATAGTCCGGGTTGGAGGCGTCGGCGACATTGCGCGAGACAACGCTGGTCTGTCGCGCGGTGTTCATAAGCGCCGACTGGGCGATACTCAATGCGGTAGACAGTGACATGCGGGTCTTTCGCGGGCGACGCCCGTCTTATCTCTTCAGGTTGACAAGGACGTCCATCAGATCGGAACCGGTCTGGAAGACTTTCGAATTGGCGGTGTAGCTGCGCTGCGCCGCGATCATGTTGGTCAGTTCTTCGGCGATGTCGACGTTGGAATTCTCGA
>NZ_RZTJ01000184.1:0-384 GCF_003997065.1 Mesorhizobium sp. M6A.T.Ce.TU.016.01.1.1
ATCCGAGTGCTTGCAGGCCCAGTTCCAGCGCTTGCCGGACCGTTTCGCGACGGATGAAATCGCGGCCTTTGTCTGCAAAGAGTTGGTGCTCGGCGACAATCGGTCGGCCGTCCAGCGCAACCCCGAACCAGACCAGGCCGACCGGTTTTTCCGCCGAACCGCCGCCAGGCCCGGCGATCCCGGTAACCGCCAGGGTCAGCCCGGCGCGCGAACGGGTAAGCGCGCCTGTCGCCATTTCGATCGCAGTCTCGCGCGAAACCGCCCCATGCGCATCGAGCGTGGCGGCGGAAACGCCGAGCATGTCCATCTTGGCTTCGTTGGAATAGGCGATGAAGCCGCGATCGACCACGGCGGACGAGCCCGCGATGTCGGTGAGTGCCGCGA
>NZ_RZTJ01000185.1:0-382 GCF_003997065.1 Mesorhizobium sp. M6A.T.Ce.TU.016.01.1.1
GCCTCCAATAATGTTGCAGGAGACTTAGAAGCGGGATGTCCCGCATTGGCAATTGCTCTGCCTTGGGGCCATAGGGAAGAGGGGTAAGGTGCTGGCCCGACCACCGGAGAGCGCGTCTGTTACTACAAGGCTCGATCGCGGCCGCATCACGGCCCTCGGCGGCTGCCGATAACGCGCGCTTCGGGCGCTACCAGTACGCATTGGCGATAATCGCATCTGCTGTAGGAGAGCACTTGATTCGAGACTGACAGTGCGACGGTCAACAGGGTTCGCTATCATTGTCGAGCCGAGTTCAAGAATGGACACATACCTCAGGGAGGACCTTTCAGGGGGCAGACCATTGTCTGTCTCCTCATCCGAGAAACAAGCTAACCTCGCAGAG
>NZ_RZTJ01000186.1:0-382 GCF_003997065.1 Mesorhizobium sp. M6A.T.Ce.TU.016.01.1.1
CTTCCAGGAGATCCTCGGCCATGGTCAAGGCGGCGAGCCAGGCCTGGACCTGCTCCTCGCCGACTTCGAGGCCGGTGAGCGGGTTCTCGCCCTTCTGCTGCGGTCCAGGCAGCCATTCGCGGTCATTGTCGGTCTCGGCGCGGATCGCCTTCCAGTCCTCGCGCGACAGCCGGATCATTTCCAGCAGGTGGCGGCGCGCCGCTTGCCGGCGCTCCGGTTCGATCACCGGCCAGTTGACGAGATGCACCATCGAGATGAAATCGGCGATGCGCCATTCCGAGGAGAAGATGCTCGAGCCCATATCGCCGGCCGGCGGCACCAGAATATCCTGCAGCGGCAATTTGGCGCGCGGGAACAGCATGTGAAACGAGCCGTCGAAGGT
>NZ_RZTJ01000187.1:0-382 GCF_003997065.1 Mesorhizobium sp. M6A.T.Ce.TU.016.01.1.1
CCTCAGCTCTTCTGGGCGCTCGTCGTCGCCTTCAATCTGGTCGGGACGGTCGACCTCATCGTGGACTATTACCACGCCATCCAGGTCGGCCTCCCCCAGCGTGCGGGCGAACTGGGCGCCACCTACGCGATCCCGATCATCTACGTGCCGCTGCTGATGATCACGCACATCGTCGCGTTCTATTTTCTGGTGCGTCCTCCGCAAGCCGCGGCTTGGACTGTCGCAGACTAGTCCTTTGCCGCCGCCGCCTTGATGTCCAGCAGGCCGTAGCCGAAATCATTGTCGCGTCCCTTGGGGCCGAGATCCCTGGCCGTTGCCGCGAGCGCCTTTTCGATGTCGTCGGCCGAGCGATCGGGCGCGGCATGGATGAGATTGGCGATGG
>NZ_RZTJ01000188.1:0-381 GCF_003997065.1 Mesorhizobium sp. M6A.T.Ce.TU.016.01.1.1
CATGTAGATCATGCCGTTGATCGATGAACAGCCGCCGAGCACCTTGCCGCGCGGATAGTTGAGTCTGCGTCCGATGAGACCGGCTTCCGGCTCGGTCTTCATCATCCAGTCGGTACGCGGGTTGCCCATGCAGAAGAGATAGCCGATCGGGATATCGACCCAGTGATAGCGGTCGCTGCCGCCGGCCTCGAGCAGCAGCACCTTGTTGCGCGGATCGGCCGAGAGCCGGTTGGCGAGCACGCAGCCGGCGGAGCCGGCACCGACGATGACGTAGTCGTAACTGCCGAACGGAGACGGTGAAGCTTCGGTCACGTGCGCGCCTGCTGTCCGGCGATGCGCTCCCACATCGGGGTCATCGCCTGGTTGATCTCGCCATAGAGT
>NZ_RZTJ01000189.1:0-319 GCF_003997065.1 Mesorhizobium sp. M6A.T.Ce.TU.016.01.1.1
CATGTCGCTGTATGCGAAACGGCTCGAGAAGGGCCGGTTTCTATGGCCGTCGCCGGCGGACGGCACGGTTTCCATATTGCCGGCGCAGCTCGCCTACATGCTCGACGGGATCGATTGGCGCAACCCGCGTCACACGTTCCGACCGCAGCGCGCGGGCTGAGTTTTTCTTTGAGTTTGCGCCATTTTCCGCGAGTCAGCGGACGCGTTTTTATGATTCACTCCAGGGCATGGTTGCCACCGCCCAGGATGCTGTTCCGGACGATATTGGCGCGCTGAGAACGGCGCTGACCGCGGCGCTGGCCAGAGCCCAAGATGAGGC
>NZ_RZTJ01000190.1:0-380 GCF_003997065.1 Mesorhizobium sp. M6A.T.Ce.TU.016.01.1.1
GCCAGAAATTGAACCCGAATTCGGCGGTCAGGATGCCTGACGTGTACGCGCCGACTGCGAAGAAGGCGGCGTAGCCGAGGTCGAGCAGGCCTGCATAGCCGACGACAATGTTGAGGCCGAGGCACAGAACGACATAGAGCAGCGCCGTGGTTGCCACCTCCGTCACATAGCCGTTGGCGAATTGCGGCAACACCAGCGCGACGGCGAGTGCCGTCAGGCCGGGCAGCACGACGGACCAGCGCATCAATTGCGGTTGCACGGCGGTCGGCATGGTTCTGACTTCGTCGATCATCACACCCGCTCCACGACAGAGCGTCCAAGAAGGCCGGTCGGCTTGAACACAAGGAACAGGATCAGGGTCCCGAAAACGAAGACGTCAC